>CAZVXC010000051.1:0-7966 GCA_964631435.1 uncultured archaeon
TCCGGGAGCTATGCCATATTTGGAGCATATGACATCCTCATCCTTCTCATTTATCCAGTCGCTAAGGCATAGAGCGGTTTTGAATTCCTTCAGAAAGAGATCATATTCAGCGGAGTAATATGAGGGAAAATGCGTTAGCTCATCTTTAAACTCGTAAGCTAATTCTTCGACCCATTCATCACTTCTACGAATGTAGAGAAGTTCCATATCCGGTGTTCTGCAGATCAGATGGAGCAACGCGACATCGCTGAGGTTATCGAACCTCTTCGCACTCTCCTTAAATATGAAACCGCTCAACGGGTCTATGTAGAGCTTTGAAATAAGCTTTCCTATTTCGCTCGCCACAAATACTTCAGCACCTTCAACGAAACCCCATTTCATCAATTGCAAAATAATCCTGTTTATCTCCCATTCCGCAAATTCGTTCTGGTAAGCGAAGAAGGTTGATGAGAAAAAGTCAATTATGTCATCTATGCTATTCGCAATATCTTCGGCGATAATAGAAAGGATATGGAATCTCAGATGACTTTCTATACCGAGCTTCGATTCGATCTCTTCAGCTTCGCCCATAACAAATCTCTCAAGAATCTCCAAAGCTTCGCTCTTGCTCTTCGATACGATTATAGCCTCGCCGTAATCATCGAAATTCGGTCTCCCTGCTCTCCCAGCCATCTGCTTGTATTCTCTGACCTTTATATAGATATTCCCGAACCCGGAGTAATAGCGTCTTATGCCCTTAACGATAACTCTTCTTGCCGGCAAATTAACTCCAGCAGCGAGTGTCGGTGTGGCCGTAACAACCTTTATCTTTCCGATTCTGAATGCATCCTCTATTAACTCTCTCTGATAGCTCAGCAATCCAGCATGATGGAATGCTATGCCGTGCTTTACGCATCTCGCAAGCTTCTGACTCATCTCCCCTTCATTTTCAATTAGTATCTCTTCCGCAATAGCTTCGTTATCATCAGCGTAGCTTTCAACGACGGGAATAAGTCTCTCAGCCTGAGATTCCGCATTTCTTCTTGTTGACTCGAAAATTAAAACCTGACCTCCTTCATCAAGAGTTTCCCTAACAAGCTCATCTACGCTATTCTTCGAATTAATTTCCCTGATTTCGCCTTCTACGATTCTCAAAATCTTTCCCGGATAGAATACGGATTCATACAGAGGGATTGGTCGCCAGTTGTCATGCACGATTTCAGCATCAAGCCAATCGGCAATTTCATCCGCATTCGGTATCGTCGCAGACAAAGCTATTATCCTTAACATCGGATTCAACCTTCTGAGCTTTGCGACAAGTATCTCAACAACCGCTCCCCTCTTTACAGAATCTATCAGATGAATTTCATCTATAACGAGAAGAGAAACTTTCCTCATCCAAGAAGCCTTATTCCTCATTAAGGAATCAGCCTTTTCGCTCGTCGTAATTATTATATCGCTCTTCCCAAGCCATTCGTCTCTGCTCTCGAAATCTCCGGTTGATATTGCTATTTTCACGCTCAAGTCTTCCCACTTCTTGAATTCCTTATATTTCTCGTTCGCAAGAGCCTTCAGCGGGACTGTGTATAAGCACTTCCCACCGTTTGTAATTTCATAGAGCATCGCAAGCTCGGCTATCAACGTCTTTCCGCTTGCTGTTGGAATCGCAACAACCATGTTCTTCCTCGAAAAAAGCCCCTTCTCAACGGCTTTCTCCTGAGGAGGATAAAGATGTCTGATCCCCTTTTCTTTAAGCAGATTGATGAAGTTGAGGGGAAGATATTTGCTTAGATTTACAACATCCATTAAACGCCCTTTTCCTTCTCTACTTTTACAATTTTTGCTAAATCTTTAAATAGTGATGACAATATAATTCGGCTGATAGATAATTCTGGAGGTGTTTATGTGAGGAGATACAGAAGACATTTCAAACTCGCCGAGCTACCGAATTACGTTGAAGTCAGCGAGGTTGCAAGAAAAAAGATAAGGAAAGTTCTCGATGAGTTTAACCTATCAAACATCATAATCCTCTCCGGAGAGAAAAGTTACGAAGCCGTCGGCGCAAAGATCAAGGAAAAAATTGAGGATATCGTTGTGGATGTATTCTTTGTAAAAAAGGCGAGCATGGAAGAAGTAAGAAGGATAGAATTCGATTTGGGATATTCGGATGTAGATGCAGTCGTAGGAATAGGTGGTGGAAAAGTTTTGGATGTTTCGAAAGTTCTATCGTCTGAACTTAATGCAGCATTCATAAGTATTCCTACTGTGGCATCTCATGACGGCATCGCATCACCCATCGCAAGCTTCAAATCCGAGAAAAGACCGATATCTATCTCCACAAATCCTCCCGCAGTCATACTTGCAGATTTAACAATTTTAAGAAAAAGTCCCGTTAGATTTTTAAGAGCGGGCTATGGAGACCTTGTTTCAAATATTACAGCTGTTAAGGACTGGATACTTGCGAAGGAGAAAGTTGATGAGGAATATAATGAGGTGGCAGCATCGATGGCTGTGATGCCGGCAAGCCTTTTGCTTAAAACAGCGAATCTCGATATAAGCAACATAGCTCATCTTGAGATGCTCATAAGAGGTCTGATTTTAAGCGGGGTTTCGATATCTCTCGTAGGCTCAACAAGACCTGCAAGCGGGGCTGAACATAAATTCAGTCATGCATTAGACTACTTAGGATACGGAGAAGGTTTGCACGGAGAGCAAGTGGGAATCGGGACGATAATAATGGAATATCTGCACCAGAAGTATTACGGTGTCGGAGATTGGGAGGAGATAAAGCAGTCTCTCGAAAAGGTTCAGGCTCCTACGATGGCTAAGGAAATCGGATTAACGAGGGAGCAAGTTGTAGATGCTTTGATGTTTGCGAAGAAGATAAGAAGGAAGAGATACACAATTCTCGAAGACGTCGATCCGAGCAAAGAGGAATTCGAGCTTGTTGTTGAGAAAACTGGAGTGGCTTAGATTATCGGGATGATTACACCTTTCTCGTCGATTAAATCCCTGAATTTTCCTTTTTTCACATCCTTTATCTCAAAATTTTTGAGCTTTATGAGATAACAGCTATCTTTCTCATCGATGCTGTAAATCGTGTATGCTCTACCTACGAAATTCCCTCTGACCTCTCCGAAGAAAACTTCCTGCAGAATTTCGTTGAAAAATATCCAGTCAGCCTCAACGAGAACCTGTCTCGGATAGGAGCTAAATATGTATTTCAATCTCTCCGCAACATCTTTTTTATGGATGAAATAGCAATTCTGACAGCTCCAAACTCTTTCATCCTTCAGATATCCACCAAGTTCGTAAATTAAACAGGGATAAAATGGGCAGAAGCAGAAAGTGCAATCTTGCCCCTCAAAATGGCACGGATAATATTCGCAATCCCCTTTCTCTATTCCGGAGAGAGCTTGAAAGAGTTCCCTCAGCGTTCTCTCTCTCATCTCAACATCGCCACCATGTCTCCGACATTCACTCCGATGTCGTTTGCAACAGGCTCGCACTTAGCTTTAAGCAAAAATGCGATATTCTCACGTTTAGACTCCGATAAGCATTCGTAATTAGCCATTCCCTTCGCAATAATCAGATCAGCCTTACTTAATTCCTCTCTCGTTTCTTCTGGAAGCTCTTCTTCTATTATGCCTATTGCACCTTTGCCGTTCGTCAGAATTTTGTCTGCAACTTCATCAATTCCCGCAAGCTTCGCATCCTCAAGCGTGGCATCGCTCAAAATCGGCTTTCCTCTCACAACGACGCAAATACTTTCGCAAATCTTTTTTATCTCCTCCATCAGCAATTTATCGAAAACGATCTCTCCGGCGTTGTCCGTTAGATATACAACTCTTCCTCTTGCAAGCTCCTTGATCTCTTCAACATCATCTATCGCAAGCCCCCTTTTGAACTCGCTGACGAAATAGCTCTCAAAGTCCTCATCTCTCACCTCATGACCCATAACGCCGTAATCAAAGCTGTTTCCGATTATGCTTGCTATGACAGCATTTTTGAATCTATCTCCGTCATTTATAAGCCTCCTGACCTTCGGAAGGATTCTTAATGCAGCTTCGTTAGCTCTCTCTTTCAATTTCTTATACGGATCGTCATCTCCGAGCATCTTATAAACGACTCTGTGAATCTTAGTAGATGCCACAGCATTTATCTCCCTCTTCCTGAATTCATCAAGAAGCATTTCGAGTGTTTTCTCAATAATAGCCTCTATCTTATCTCTGTCATGCGTAACGAGCTTGCACTCTTCGTATATCCTGTTCAAAAGACATGCTGGACATTTTGCTGACATTCTCATGCTCTCACTTAGATGTCAAGATTTTTAACTTCTTTCGAATGCTCGACTATGAATCTCCTCCTATCTTCGACATCCTCTCCCATCAGTATCTTTATAAGCTCCTCCGCAAGGGATGCATCCTCGACGCTAACTTTCAAGAGAATCCTATTTCTCGGATTCATCGTTGTCTCCCAAAGCTGTTCGGGATTCATCTCTCCCAAACCTTTGTATCTCTGAACATCAGCATCGCCGATACGTTTAAGCAGATTCTCAAGTTCCCTATCTGAGTATGCGTAATAAATCTTCTTTCCCTTCTTTACTCTGTAAAGCGGAGGTTGGGCTATGTAGAGATGTCCGCTTTCTATTAACGGCTTCATGTATCTGTAAAAGAACGTGAGCAGAAGCGTTCTTATGTGAGCACCATCGACATCTGCATCTGTCATTATTATAACTTTGTCGTATCTGATTCTGTTCACATCAAAATCCTTCCCCATTCCCGCACCTATGGCAGCAACTATCGCCTTTATCTCCTCATTTTTCAAAACCCTCATCAAACCAGCTTTCTCAACATTGATTATCTTACCCCTTATCGGGAGTATCGCTTGAAATCTCCTATCTCTCGCCTGCTTTGCCGAGCCACCTGCTGATTCTCCTTCGACTATGAAAAGCTCCCTTTCCTTAGGATTCTTTGACGAACAGTCCGCAAGCTTTCCCGGAAGGGTTACTATTTCATTTTTCCTCCTTACAAGCTCTCTCGCCCTCTTTGCGGCCTCTCTCGCCCTTCTCGCAATCTGACACTTCTCTATTATTTTTGATGCATCGTCGATATGGCTTTCAAGCCATTCCAAAACGTTTCTATAGACGACGGATTCGACAACCGCCTTTACCTCGCTATTGCTCAGCTTAGTCTTTGTCTGCCCTTCAAATTGCGGTTCGGGAATCTTCACGGATATTATAGCTGTCAAACCCTCTCTAACGTCCAATCCTGTTATCGGCTTATATTTCTTTATCGATTTTCTTCCATATTCGTTTATCGCCCTCGTAAGTCCGGCTCTGAAGCCTATTACATGCGTCCCACCCTCATCGTTGTGGATGTTGTTTGCGTATGCTAACAGAACTTCGTGATCAGTGTTTGTGAATTGAATTGCTATCTCAACTTCTATATCCCCAACTTTCTCATGTATGTATATCGGTTTATGAATAACCTGTTTCCCCTTGTTAAGAAAGGTAATGTAATCGAGTATTCCTTTCTCTGAGTAGAATATCTCCCTCTTGTTCTTTCTTTCATCTATAAGCTCTATCTTAACACCTTTCGTAAGATAGGCAAGCTCTCTTAATCTGTGAGCAACGATGTCATATCTGAATTCTGTGCTTTCGAATATCTCCTCATCGGGCTTGAATTTTATAAGCGTCCCGCTCTCTTCGCTCTCGCCCACAACTTTTAGCTCAGTTACCGGAATGCCTTTCTCGTATCTCTGATAGTAAACCTTCCCGTTCCTTTTAACGTAAACCTCGAGCCATTCTGATAACGCATTGACAACAGAAACACCAACGCCATGCAGCCCGCCGGAGACTTTGTAAGCCTTTCTACTGAATTTCCCGCCAGCGTGAAGCTTCGTCATCACTATCTCTAACGCAGGCTTTCCGAGACGGTGCATCTCAGTCGGAATTCCTCTTCCGTTATCTTCAACACTTGCCGCCCCATCTTCGTGCAAAACGACTTTGATATAATCGCAAAATCCTGCGAGAGCTTCGTCGATGCTGTTATCTACGACCTCCCAAAGGAGGTGGTGAAGTCCCCTAATGCCGACTCCGCCGATATACATTCCCGGTCTTTTCCTTACGGCTTCGAGATCGCTGAGAACTTCGATTTGCTCTGCAGAATACTCCATGATCACACCTCTGAGCATTAAAAGATTGTTTTGAGGTTTTAAAAATTAATCGGAATTTTCAAAAATCAGTTTTAGACCAGAGATAACGATTTTTCTCGATTTATCGTCTAAATCCTTAAAAATATCTTTAAGTTCTTTAATCTCATCAAATTCATTTATCTCAGCAAGCTTTAAAGCGGCGAAGGGGTTGTTTTTAGCCTTAAGATATTCGTAAGCTCTATCTACGATTTCAGGTTCTATATTAATCTCTTTGAGAAAGCTTTTCAGCCAACAGAGCTTCATCTCTTTCGATGAAATATCCACTATCTCCTCCTCGATCTCCAAGAGGAATTTGCAGAGGATGAAATAGAGGTCGAGTATATCATCCTTGCTCCAGCTACGGATGTTATCGAGTATGGCTTTATCTATCCTTTTCTGTATATCCCTCATCCTGTGGACGATATACATTAAATCCTCTATGCTCTTGCTGAACTTATACTCCTCATCTCTTTTTATTTCAAAAATCCATACCCTTCTCAATGTCTCGTTTATCGTCTCCATGTCAAGCTGAAGGAATTCCTTCCGAGTCCTAAACATCTCTTCAATTTCAATCCTGTTTGGCAAGACTATGTCGTTTATCAGAGCAGATATTTCCACGAGCCTCGTAAATATTATGTAAAAAATTGGGCTGAACACATTTCCCGTTTTTTTGAGCTTGACAGCCCTCTTTATGAATTCCTCGTCGAATATGTCCTTTAAGGTATCTTCAAACACCATACTTCTTTATCAGAGCTTTTAGATCGTCTTTATGTCTCATATACTCTTCTTTCATTTCTTTAAGCTTTTCGTAGTGCTTGACGAGCCAGTCGTAACCCATTTTATTCCCTTTCTCGATTAAGTTGAAGTTCGAATCAAATTTTGAACCGCATATCGGGCAATAGATTGTATCGGATATCCTAAATACTTCGCTTAAGCACATTGGGCATTGCCCATCTAAGACAAGTCTCTCATCCTTTTTTATAGCCTCTATCAGCATATCAAGCTTCGCTCTGTTCTCATCTTTAAAAACCTCGCCGGGTAGTGCCGCATGAATAGGGATTATTGCTATTGGCTCTATTCCTATCGATCTGAGCATGATATTGTATGTATTGGATGCCCAGCCCCTCAATTCTTCGAATCCGTAGAAATAGATTACAGCACCTCTTTTGCCCTTCATTTTTCCGAGATTGCTTTCGATCATGAAAAATCTGTCGAGGAGCATCTTCATCTTTCCAGTTAAGTCGAGCCAGTAAACCGGAGATGATATGAGAATGAAATCAGATTGCATTATCTTTTCTAAGATTCGTTGAACATCGTCTTCTATCTTGCATTCCTCTCCGAATAGGCAGGAATAGCATGCTTTACAAGGCTCTATCTTCATCTTCGCTATGTTTACGATTTCTATCTCTACCCCCAGATTATTTGAAATGTATCTAACAGCCAATACGCTGTTTCCTTTTCTTTTACTCCCGATTAAGGCGAGGATTCTCATAATACTAATCAATCTTCGTAATAATCTTCATATTCTTCCTCTTCGAATTCCTCTTCGAACTCTTCCTCTTCGAAATCCTTTTCCAAGTCTTCTGGGTTAAATTCCTCGTTCGTATCGAGTAGAATGAACTTGCTATTTTCATATATCAGCACAGCGTTGCAAAGCTCGCAGTGAATCTCCATTCCCTCGTATAAATCCTTAAGAACAATTTCTTCACCGCAAGATGGACAGACTATAAGTTTCATCACAGCACATGGACTATCAATATGATTTAAATTTTTTGGTGATCCATTCATAAAG
>CAZVXC010000052.1:0-7961 GCA_964631435.1 uncultured archaeon
TAGCTGGTGAGCTGCTGAAAAAAGCTGAAGAATTGCTCGATAACGAGATTCATCCCACGATAATCGCTAAGGGTTACAGGCTTGCCGCAGAAAAGGCTATGGAGATATTGGATAGCGTCTCTATGGATGTCGATGTTAGCGATGACGAAACGCTCAGAAAGATTGCCGCAACTGCAATAACAGGAAAGCATGCCGAATATGCGATTGAACATCTCAGCAAAATCGTCGTCGATGCTGTCAGAAAGGTCGCTGAGCAGGTTGATGGAAAATGGGTTGTCGATGAGGATAACATAAAGATTGAGAAAAGACAGGGCGGGGGTGTTGAAGATACAGAGCTTATAGATGGCATCGTAATCGATAAAGAGGTCGTTCATCCGGGAATGCCGAAGAGGGTTAAGAATGCTAAGATCGCTGTGCTTAAAGCTGCTCTCGAAGTCAAAGAGACCGAAACTGACGCTGAGATAAGGATAACAGATCCGGAGATGCTGCAGAAATTCATAGAGCAGGAGGAGAAGATGATAAAGGAGATGGTAGATAAGATAGCAGAAACTGGAGCGAATGTTGTGTTCTGCCAGAAGGGAATCGATGATCTCGCCCAATACTACCTCGCAAAAGCCGGAATACTCGCTGTAAGAAGGGTTAAGCAAAGTGATATTGAGAAGATAGCCAAAGCAACAGGTGCTAAGATAATAACCGATCTCAGAGACATGAGCAGTGATGATCTTGGCGAGGCTGAGCTTGTTGAGGAAAGAAAGATTGGCGATGAGGAAATGGTGTTCATAAGAGGGTGCAAGAATCCGAAGGCTGTAACTATACTTGCGAGAGGCGGAACGGAGCATATAGTCGATGAGGTCGAGAGAAGCTTGACGGATGCTATAAAGGTTACGAAGGCTGCGATAGAGAGCGGTAAGGTCGTTGCTGGTGGTGGTGCTGCGGAGATAGAGGTTAGCTTAAAGCTAAGGGACTGGGCACCGAGCTTGGGCGGAAGAGAGCAGTTAGCTGCTGAAGCTTTCGCATCATCCCTCGAAATAATACCGAGAGCGTTGGCTGAAAATGCAGGACTCGATCCGATTGATATTCTCGTCGAGCTTAAGAAGGCTCACGAAAGCGGAGATGTCTATGCTGGAGTCGATGTGTTCACAGGGAAGATCACGGATATGAGAGAAAAGGGCGTCCTTGAACCGTTGAGAGTTAAGAAACAGGCTATAAGCTCAGCAACTGAAGTAGCGATAATGATTCTGAGGATAGATGATGTCATAGCGGCGAAGGGACTTGAGAAGGAGAAAGAGACGGGAGAGACTGAGACAGAGAGTGAAAGTGAATCTTCAGAGGACTAATTCTTTAATTTTCTTTAAATTTCTGTCAAAATTTTCATCCCTGAAAAACGGATCGGCTAAGATAACGTGATCACATAGCTCTAAGATTCTCAGCATCTTTTGGGAGATTTCATGAACGCTGCCGCATAGAGTGAAATTCTCAAGTAGGAATTGTTTATGCTTCAGCAACTTCCTGTAATCTTCTTCACCGTAAATATCTCCTTTATGTCTAAGCTCTATCAGCCGCATTAAATCCACCTTCGATATCTCTTCGTATATAGCTTCATATCCCATTTCCTTCAGGAAAGCTTCGCTGCTTCCCATTACGAGAGCAGCAGCTATCAACAAATCCTGCTCGAATTCGCTCGGTAAAACCAACGCTGGCCCGTAAGCGGCGTTGAAATCTGAGGTGCTATGCTTTACAGCCCATGATACATGTTTCGGACTTATGTGATTCAACAGCATCCCATCGGCAATCTCCGAAAGCTTCCTTATGCTTCTCTTTCCCGTTGCACCGCATAAAACGGGAAAATCGAATTTTTCCCTCAGCTTCTTCACACAGCTATACGTTAATTCGATTCTATCGCCTGCGATACCGACTATGATTCTGTCATCGTAATCTGAGAGTTTTTTAAGATTCCTTAATATCCTCTCGCAGTTAAATGCCCTCAGAACACCGAATCCCACTTTTATCTTCGAGTTTTCAAGAAAAAGCTCAGCCAAGTAAAAAGGGTCTTTAAAAAAATCCGATTCGCCTATCCAAACTATTTCAACGAGTTTCTCAATCTGCCTCAATTTCTCGATTAGAATTTCATCTTCGAAGTCTCCGTTGATATTTACGCTTACCTTACCAATTTTCAAGGAGTTTTTTGATGTCATCCTTTTTTATCTCCCTTTTTTCCTTCTCTATTTTCATCTTGGGTCTATAACCGAGCTGATCTCCGTAAAGCTCTATAACGAGTTTTGCCGCAAGTTTTGCAATGTTATACGCCTTTTCAGCGTCATCGATCTTTAACCTCTCCTTACCTTCGATGTTTCTATCGATGAAATAGGAGCAGAAGAGACAGTTGTATGGATTGATTATCTGCGGTTCGCTCTCTATATCAAGCTTCGTGAACGTTTCTAAGGCACAAAATTTTCCATCACTGTATTTGCATTTCTTAGCTTTCTCTATTCCTTTTCTCTTTGCAAACTTCACGAATTCCGAAACTTCTTTTGGTATATCCGTTTTCCTCTTAAAGAAATACCATTCGAGCAGCGATACCAAAAATTCACTCGGAGACAGCTTCAGCTCTTCACATTTTTTTAAAAGTTCCCTTTCGATGACTGTCGGTAAATCAACTGTTATTTTCATTTCTTCCTCTTAGTCTTCTTTTCTTTTTCAGTTTCTTCCTTTTCTTTCTCCCTCTTTACCTCCTTCTCCTCGCTGAAAAGCCTTGCAAGCTTGTAAAATCCCTTTGCATTCGAAGTTACTGGATCATCTGGAAGCTTTATCTCACCTATCTCTTTGAAATGCTCGGAAAATTCTTCATAAACTCCCGGAAGCTTTGCTCCTCCGCCAGTTAGGATTATATTTTCTATCAGAGAAACGGATAATCCTTCGAGAAGCAGATTAACTCTATTAACTATCCTCTCAGCCCAAGATTTCATATTGGTCCTGTATTCTTCGATTATATCCTCTCTCTTGAGCGATATTCTCTTTCCCCCTCTGACCCTTCCCACTTCGTAATCTTCGCTGCTCAAAAGCAACGTCATCTCCTCTGGGGTTATGGATATTCCGAATCTGTTCCTTATAACCATCTCCATGTTCTCGTAAATTTTATCGACACCAACGAGCATGGTATCTCCTTTAAGATACTCCATGTCCGCCAGAACTATCACATCTGTCGTCCCGAAACCAATGTCTATGCAAACGCCAGTATCGACATCCATGTAAGCCATAGTTCCGACTGGCTGGGGGAGAAGTAAGACATCGCAATGCAAGGATTGTTTAAGCTCTGATACAAGCTCCTCTCTTTCCTTTTTCGAGCTTTTTACTGGCAAACCGGTAGCGATAATCTTCTCATTTTCAACATTCAAAAGATTCAATGCATGTTTCGCAAGCTCTATGTATGAATTGTGCATAAGTCTTCCTTCGTGAAGAGGTCTCAAAACCTCGACATTCTCCATACTCTGCTCCATGTAAGCAGCTTCTTCTCCGACGTAAACGTCTCTTTCCTCTCCTTTCAGACTCCACTCTTTCTCTTCGCCATATACTACCAAGCTTGGGAAGATAATGACGTTTTCTCCGTCTGACGTTGCTTTCGTATAGTTTGTTCCTATGTCTAAGCCGATATATTGCATAGCCTTAATTCTCATTAAGTTTTATTTAAAATGTTTGTCTGCTTTGATTTTTCACATCAGCAGGTAGAAGCTGTGAGGTTTAGGAAAAGGCTGAGATTAATAAAGGAGAGTAACCAACTTTACTTGATGTTCCTATATTTCTTTCCACCTTCATAATATTCATACGCATACTCTATGACTTTCTTTAGCATCTCATTTTCGTTCTTAACCTCTTTGAGCTTCAGCTTGTATATATGCTCTCTGCTTAATGTGTAGTATTCTGAAGCTATGCATAAGATGTGATCTATTATTCTGTTAATCCTTTCAGGCTCGAACTTCCTCTTTGAAAATATTTCTCTGAGGGTAAGCAACCTTCTCATAGCGTCTCTCGGCTTTTCGCTTCCCGAAGCGAGATACCTCATCAGATCATCTATCGCACCCTCGAATTCCTCATTGGTAATTTCTGGATTCTTACCGTTGTATATGTCTATTATCTCTTTTATTATCTTCTCAGCACAATTTCTGAAAAAACTATCGATCTCAGCAACTCTCATCGGATAATAGCCGGAAAGGAGCAGATCGACCCACTCATCAACCATGTCCTTCATAATATCACCCTGCTAACGAATATCGCCATATAGACTGCAAATAGCGTAATATTTGCGAGTTTGAACATCTTTATCGCGTTATCTTTCGACGGATTCACGGCGAATTTCAGAGATTTGAATATGAAGTATGCAGCTATTATTGCTATTAGCATCGTCAGATAGCTGTTAAAAGATAGGAAGTATGCAGTTGAAGCTGTAACTACGAGCATTGCCGATGCACTGAGCACGATCATCCAAGATGTCTTTTGCATTCCCGCAACGATCGGCATCGCAGGAACACCAGCTTTCATGAAATCCTCGTAGTAATACATCGCAAGATACCATATATGTGCCGGAATCCATAGGAAGACTATCAGAGCAAGTAAAATTCCTTCGATGCTTATATTGCCGCTCGCAGCAACCCATCCGGCTAACGAAGGTATCGCACCGGCAACACCGCCAAAGAGTATTGAGAGCGGAGTCTTCCTCTTCAGCAGAATCGTGTAAATTACTATGTCTATAGCGAAACCTAAGAAAAGCAAAAGTGAGAACAGTGGATTAATGAAATAAGCTATAGCTACGCCTAAGAGCATTACTGTGAAGCCGTAAGCGAAGCAAACTCTCTTATCCATCCTTCCTGATGGCAAAGGTCTGAGAGCTGTTCTGTTCATTGCTCTGTCTATATCATAATCAAAAACCATGTTTATTGCCGTCGTTCCTGCAATAGCAAAGCTTACGGCAGCCAAAGATGTAAGAAAATGTGTTAAAACAATGTTTTTGGACGCTACTATGTATGCAACTATAAATGTTATAACGAGGAGCATTGTTTGCTTAGGTTTGATAACCTCGATAAACTCTCTCATTGTGAGATTCATTTCTGAATGGAAATAATAAATTTTTCCAATTTTTGCATCACATTTATTTCCTGCATAGAATCAGATTTCTTCCCCCAATCTCTTTGATCTTAATTTTAGCATCCAAAGCTTTCGCCAATCCCTTTATAAAGTATTTTAAGAAGTTCTGAAGTTCAGGAGCCGGAAGTATCAGAAGATAGCAATCTTCCGACTCAACCCTCAATTTGAACCAATTCTTAACAACCATCTGATTAAGTATCTCTCCAAAATCGTCCAAACCTATGCTCTTGTAGTATATTCCATGCCTGTATCCATCCGTCTCAACATCTTCCCAAAACTTAGAAATATCCTGTGCAGCCTGAAGTATCGTTATTAACATCTCGATATCAATAACGAGATGCGAACCATCTGTGAGATATTGTGCGATCTTTTCGAGTTCATCTAAGTTTGATCTTTCACCGATCTCATGTTGGAAGTAATGAATTATAGATAATCTTACGACATCGGATATTTTCAGGTGTTTTCTGTTGATAAGTTTATTCAGAGCCTCAAATGTTTTTTTATCCAACAATACTGAAATTCTCTTAAACGTATCTTTTTTATCTAAATTTTCGTAAGACTCAATCATTTTTGCCCCCTCCAATTACACCATATTGTAAAATAATTTTTGTAATGCATCCTACTTAAGATTTTCGATATTTTCGTAAATGATAAATCACTATAATATTTTGTAATAAGATAGTATGGTGGATATACTAATAGTTCAGCATTTTTAATATATGATTCAGCATTTTTAATATTTTGTCTAATCTCTCATCACCTTTCGCATCAATGCAGAGAAATATGATAGAATATTAAAAATTTGATTCTATATTAAATTAAATTTATCATGATATAGTAAGATATATATATGAATAGAGACTAGAATACTATAAGGTTGTGGGAGGTGATAAAATGTTGGAGGTTGAAAGGTGTTTTAGTTCAGATTACGAAAAAATCGAAATGCCAAAAATTTCGAAAATACTACTCGTTCTGAGAAACGATGTAGATTATACAGAGACCGTGAATCACTTGATCAATCTCGCAACACCTGAGCAGAAGGTTTACATCCTCTATGTAGCAAACATCGAGCCACTGCTTCTTCACGAAAAAATTGAGAGAAAAATCTATGGCAAACTTAGGAAAGAAGGCAAGAGGATCGTTGATGAAGCTATAAAAAAGCTTGAAAAAGCTGGTATCAATGCTGAGCTTTACGATATGCATTTCGGAATAGCTGCAGAGAGAATTTTGAAAGCTGAAAAAGAGCTTGAGCCGGATCTGATAGTAATGGGTGCTCGTGGTCTATCGACTTTCAAAAAGATTCTGATGGGTAGTGTGTCTGATGCTGTGTTAAAGAAAACTACGAAGCCTGTAGTAATCATCAAATCTAGGGAGGATTAAGCGGTTATGATAGATTTTGCTTGGTGGTTCTGGCCGCTCTGCCTTCTGATATTCACCCTCATAATCGGAATAATCGCCCCCATATCTGGCGTAGGAGGAGGTGTCCTCTTCGTCCCGCTTACGACTGCACTATTCCCGTTCCACATTGATTTTATAAGGGGTGCCGGATTGATAATGGCTCTAACATCTGCACTATCATCAGCGCCTAAGCTGACAAAAGAGGGATTGGCAAATCTGAGAATAATGGCTCCGGTTGTCATGGTTTCGAGCATAACCTCCATACTCGGCGGGATAATCGGTTTATGGATAACGAACACATTTTCACAGGGTAAATATTACATAACCATAATGCTTGGCGTCGTCCTCTTCATAATATTCGGCGTTATGCTGGCATCAAAACGTGTAGAATTTCCGAAGGTCGAGAATCCCGATAAGATCTCAAAGGCACTTAACATAGGTGGTTGCTGGTATGAGCCGAGCTTAAAAAAGGTTGTCGAATACAGGACAACAAACATGGCACTCGCTTTTCCGGCATTTGCTGCGATAGGCTTTATAGCGGGAATGTTCGGCTTAGGTGCCGGATGGGCTAACGTTCCCATATTAAATCTGCTAATGGGTGCACCTATAAAGATTGCAACATCCACGAGCATGATGATTATAACTATAAATGATGCCGCTGCAGCATGGGTTTACATTGCGAACGGAGCAGTTCTACCGGTCATTGTCATCCCATCGGTAATAGGGATAACGATAGGTGCGAGGATAGGTGCGAAGCTCGCTGTTAAAGCTAAGCCGAAATTTGTTAAGTATATAGTTCTGGCTGTGATGCTGCTCGCAGCCGTTCTCGACATTTACAAGGGGATTGCTGGATTAGGGTATTTGCCGAAGTATTTCTAAGAAGGTGAGAGTATGTTAGAGGTTGAAAAGGTTGGGGTTAGATTTAGGAAAATTGGTTTGGAAGAGAAGATTGATAAGATTAGAATAGATCCGATGAACAAAGCTTTCGCAAGAACGATGGAAATCTTGACGTATATCGGGCTTATCATGATGCTAATACCGGGAATAGCATACATATTCGGAAACGGTGGTCTAATAAGCGTAGAACAAGCGATTATGAACTGGGGCAAACCGGCATCCGAGTTCTGGACTGCTGTAGGCGTGGATCCGGATGGATACTCTTGGTTTTTGGATAATCTGACGTATCTCGATTGCTTAAGCATACTTGGAATAGTCTTCTTAGCTATATCCCCGATAGTAGCTACAATCTCTTCGCTACTTAGAGCTGACACAAAATACAGAATAATCCTAACTGTAGTTGTAATAGAACTTGTTATAGCAATTCTCAGACCTCTTTTCATGCACACAGTCGGACACTAAAACTTAAAATTCCAAGCTTTTCGTTTTTTTATATAGAATATTTATCGCACCGGCGTTCCGAATAT
>CAZVXC010000053.1:0-7945 GCA_964631435.1 uncultured archaeon
AAAGCGGGGCTATAAAAACGAATGAGTTTATGGAGACTTCTGTTAGGGATGTTTATGCTGCCGGAGATTGTGCTGAGACGAGGAATGTGGTAACAGGTAAATCCGACTGGATTCCTTTGGCTGCACCGGCAAACAAAATGGGATACGTTGCGGGTTCTAATGTGGCAGGACAGAGAATAGCTTTTCCCGGTGCCGTAAAAAGCCAGATAACATCTTTTTACAATCTTGAGATAGGTAAAGCTGGATTGAGCGAGAAGGAAGCGATAAATTGCGGATACGATGCGGTTTCGGTTACAATTTCGACGAGAAGCAGAGCAAGATACATCCCGGATGGAAAGATTACGGTTAAGATGGTTGCCGATGCTGATAGTCAAAGAGTTCTCGGCGTTCAGGCTATTGGCAGAGGTGTTGCTAAGAGGATTTACGGTGCGGCGGCGTTGCTTTACAAGGAAGCGAGTGTCGAAGACTTCTTTTTTGCAGACTTTCCGTATTACCCGCCAATATCCCCGGTTTGGGATCCGTTAGTATTAGCGGCAAGAAATATGTTCAGAAAGCTCGGAATTAACTGATCTTATTTAACATCTCCTTTATTTTGTCTATTTCCTCCTTTATCTTTATCAATGCTTCTCTGCTGTCCAAATATTCAAGCTGTCCACCGCATCTTGGGCAGATGAAGCCGAGTTCCATCGCTTCCTCGTATTTGACTTTGATGCACCCGTTTATGCAGATGTAGTATATTGTTTCATCTTCGATCTCAAGCTTTCTTTCGAGTTTTTCAATTGTTTTTTCGAGTTCCTTCCTCAGAATCTCTTTCTCCTTATCGTAATTTATTCTCCAGTAATATTCCATCCATCCCGTTTCATCATCTTTTTTTCTTCTGTAACTTGCGAGTCCAAGCTCATATAAAGCAAATAGTGCTTTTCTGACTTCGTTTATCTCAACACCGAGTTCTTCAGCCAGCTGTTCATCGGTGAACTCATCTTTGATCTCCATCGAATATATAATCACTCCAAGCTCTCCGGCAACTCTTTCGATAAGTTCAGCTATCAGCTCATCTACAGATATTTCTACCGCCACAAAGTTAATTTTGATTAATTCCTTATTTAAGTTTACGCTTGAGAATATGGGATATCGAACCTTTAATATGATGACCACTCATAGGGCATCCTACCAAGCATCTGTGAGATGGCTTAGACAGGGCAACAAAGCCTCATCCATTCTAAGCTAACGTTTTTAGCCTATTCTATGACAACGTAAGCAAACAAGCTACGTTCGATAAAAAACGTAGCCGTATTTCCTTATCATATCGTAACCATCTCTAAATTCCCCTTCCACCTTTAAGATCGCAAAATCGGTGTAATAGACAGTTGTCGATCCGAGTGTTACGACTAAGCCTTCGTGCTCAGCTTTTAAAACCTTATACGGCTGATGTGATCTCACAACTATTCTCAATCCGATGTCTTTAAGAAATTTCCTCGTCGCTTTTATTCCAAAGAAGTATCCTATCCCTCTCTCAAAGTTGTAGTAGCAAGTATCATCCTCGTATGGATCGTTCCACATCATCTCTATCTTCGCTTCAGCAGTCTTTAAATCATTTAAGGAAACACCTTCTTCCAAGATTTTGCAATTCCTCGTATATATCCCGCCGTGAACGGCGAAAACATCGTTGTTTATTATCGCACAGATAGAAAGCTTCTCCCACAATTTTTTTAGTTTCTCATAAATCTCTTCCCCATCTGGGAATCTTTTCAGCTTTTCGGGAAGATCATGCGGGAAAACGTTTTCGCTCTCATGATTTCCTCTGAGCAAAATGAATTCCCCACTTATATATCCTTCGAGAATCGTTTTGTAAACGTTTATCGGATCGTTACCTCTATCTGCATAATCACCAAGAAATATCGTGGGCGATGATCTATGCATTAATATCTTTTTGAGAGCATTGTAATCCGCATGAATATCCCCGACGATCGTGTATCTATCTGCATCGATCTCAATTATATCTCGGCTTTTTATCTTCAGAGCTTCATCGAGAAGCTCAAGCATGTCTAATTTTATGGCTTCAATATTTTTTAATCCTTCCCTTTCATAAGCTTAACAAAGTATGTCATCTTTCATCTTCCATAGCTCATAGACAGT
Source organism: uncultured archaeon (assembly GCA_964631435.1). Classification (GTDB taxonomy): domain Archaea; phylum Halobacteriota; class Archaeoglobi; order Archaeoglobales; family Archaeoglobaceae; genus Geoglobus. The sequence goes on from CAZVXC010000053.1 coordinate 2,137, forward strand.
GTTTCTGGACTTTTTGAAGTCTCATTCGAAATTTGCTATAATACCCGAAAGGGGAACTTGCGAAGAATGTGCGTGGTTTTCAAAAGACCTCCCCTATAAATCATATTGCTTCAAAAAAGCTGAGTATGTAAATCCCGGAGATACATGTAAATATTTTAGGAGACACCCGCTTTGATCCCTATTATCCTTTAATTTGTTTCTCTGATCGCTCTAATCAACATTAACTCCTATTTTTAAAATTCTTTGATAATGGCATCTTCGAGTTAGTTACTCCAGCTACTATCAAGCTAAAATAGATTTCCTTAGCGTAATTTTACAATTCTTTTCCCCACGAAGAATCTAAATCATGCTCATAGTGTTCTTGGCGACTGTTTAGGAATACACTTGCTAACTGCTCTGGAGCTATATTTTGCACAAACTTTTGTGAGACCTTGTTTAATTATTTTTAAGAGAGTAGCCATGACAGGCACCCGTATCTGCATCATTGCGAGCTAATTCAATCTTGAAACTGTTAAAAATTCGCACTCAAAATTAGCTATCTGAAAATCCACATGGAGCCATATCGCCATTCCGGGGAGATTATTTCATCTACTTCCATTATTAACCGAAAACTTAATATAATATCCTCCGCAATGCGATGAGAAAGGTGGGTGAATCGAATGAATGATGTTATTAGAGAAAAAGCGATCAGTCTTGCAAAGGCGATTGCCGAAAGCGAGGAGTATATAGATTTCTTAAATAAAGAACAAATCTTAAAGAGTGATGAGGAAGCACAGAGGCTTTTGGTGGAATTTCAGACAAAGCAGCAGGAATTCGTATCTAAGCAATTAATGGGGGAAATGGATGAACAGCTTTTAAGCTCATTAACAGATTTACAGGCAAGATTAAATGAGTTAGATAGTGTAAGAGATTTTATGGCAGCATACACGAGATTGATAGATTTGCTTGGGAAAGTTGGAGACTTAATAAGTGAAGAACTCGAATTCGATTTTGGAGAAGTTTACAGAACTTAAATTAAAAATTATATACCTTTCTATTTTTAAGCACTCTGATGGCTGAACTAACACTCAAAGAGATAGCTGAGATACTTGCAGTAATCAGAAGCAAATTGCTTCGAATAATCGCTATAATAGCAATCGGATGGTTTCTCGGATTCAGCTTCATAGCCGATTACATCATTTCGATGATCGAAGCTATAAAGCCGAAAGGTGCGGAGCTAATATATAGAACTCCGTTAGAGGGTTTAATCTTAAAGCTTAAAATCTCCCTGATAATCGGAGTTGCTTTGTCTTTGCCATACGTAATATACCTTATATACAAGACATTAAAAGAGAGAACGGATTTGCTAAAAGATTTTTCGATAAAAAAGAGTCAGGTATTCATACTCTTCGTCATCTCAGTTATCCTCTTTTTCATTGGTGTCGCATACGGCTATAAGATAATGCTACCCATATTCCTCCAATTCCTCTATCAATCCGCTGAAAAGCAGGGGGTATTATCTTACTACTCCCTCGCAAATTACGTTTCTTTTGTAGCGTTGATGCTATGCATATTTGGCATAATATTTCAGATGCCGTTAATAATGTTCGTCCTCGTTAAAAACGGAATAACATCTCTCGAAACATTCAAGTATTACAGAAGACACTTTTACGTCGCCTTTTTCGTAATCGCCGCAATAATAACTCCGCCAGATGTATTTACTCAGCTGATGGTCGCTGTTCCGATGGTAATATTCTATGAGCTGAGCTTGCTCATAGTGGGTTTGGTTACGTAACTTATTTAACCCCTGAGTGCATAAACTTTCTAAGGGCTCGTAGCTCAGAGGCAGAGCGCCGCATTCGCAATGCGGAGGCCCCGGGTTCAAATCCCGGCGAGTCCACTTAAATTTTTACTATATAATTCCTTCCTCATAGCCTCAAGTAACTCCTCTTTCCTCCCGCAGAATTCTGCAGCAGATATTACCTTTACGCCCATGCTTTCGCCAAACTCGAACAATTCTGCAATTCTTTCCCTCCACATTAAATCTCTCGTCAGATGATGATCCAAAATCAACTTCTTAACATCCGTCTTTTCGATAACCGTCTTTAAATTTTCTATCGAACTCTGTAAGCTTTTGTAGGAATATCTGTATCCGAGCATATACGTCATAGCTCCATCTGCAAACACAATTTCAGGGTTAAATTTTAAGAGCCATTCTAATTGCTCATTCAAGCTCAATCCTTCAACATCGCTCGTATGAACGAAGACTTTGCTTTCAATTACGCATGTCATTATGACATAACCAAGCTTTGTATTCGTTCCGTGCGGAATAGCATCAGAGAAGATAACCTTAGTATCCCCGATCTCGTGAGTGCTGTTATCAGCAATTGTTACCTCAGAATTTCTTAATTGCTGGATGAAGTAGCTTGCCCTCTTTTTTTGGCTAAAATTTATGTTCCTCGTCGGATGCTTTATAAACAGCTTTTTACCTTCGAAAATCTCCACTTCATTCGGGTTGTGGTGATCGTAGTGGTAATGGGATATGACTGCGATATCAGATCTCTTAACGAAGCTCTTTATCTCTTTCCATAGTAATTCCTTTCTTTCGTATTCGATTTTATGCGGCGGCAATCCGTATCTTCTCGGCCCTAAGGCTACGCTCGGATCAATAATTATGCCAACATCTTTCGTTTTAACGAAAGTCGCCATGCTTCTTGCCCCGAACGAATCGAACGCTATCGGGATTATTTTCACATGCTTAGCTCTTCGAAAAAGTTAAATAATTTTTTTCTAATTAAAAATCATGAAAATTGGGGATTTCATGTCGAAAAACGTTGTGATGGTTGATGAGAACGAGAAAGTTAAGGATGTCGCAAAGCTGATGGGTGAAAAAAGGATAGGAAGCGTTATTGTAACAAGAGACAACAAACCTTACGGAATATTCACCGAAAGAGATTTGCTATCAAAAGCTTTCCTCGATGACGGACTGGAAAATGCTGTGAAGAATTACACATCCACTCCGCTAATAACTGTTAGTCCCGAATATACGATAGAGGAGGTATCGAAGATAATGGCTGATATGAAGATAAGAAGGCTTGTTGTTATCGAAGACGAAAAGATAATCGGTATTTTCACAGCAAGCGATCTCGTAAGGGCTTTGGCTAAGAGGTGATAATATGTTGAAATGCAAAACATGCGGTAAGGAGCTTAGAGAAGAGGATGAAGGGAAAACATGGAGGAGATGTGCGATATGCAAGCAACCGGTATGCTTCGATGACATCCATTACATGGGAACGTGGGTCAGGGGATTATACAAGGATTACGTAACGGTGATACCTGTTTGCGAGGATGAACTTCCGAAAAAAAGATTAAAAGCAGAAATTAAGGAGAAACTCTGATGAAGAGGGTATTTTTCTTAATCGCAAATAAAGCCGTAACAGAACCTTTCAACCTGAACGATATGCCCGGATCAGGCGGGAGAATGGACATAGTTTGCAGATTCATATCTCAATCCTTCTTTGTATCTCACGGCATAAGAAAGGATTCCGATGCTTACGTTTTGCTCAAAGGAATGCCTGATCCGCCTAAGGCAATTAGAATCGTTGGTAATGAAGTCAAATATCTCGCACCAGATGAGCGAAACATAGGGGGCATGCTCAACAAGGCTTTGAAAGAAAAGGTGGATGAAAGCTGGAAGAAAGTTTCGCACGGCATATACATCTCAAGGAAAAATCTTGAAAATTTGATAGCGGAATTGCAAAACTTGGGAGACCTATTTTACTTAAAAGAGGACGGAATCGATGTCTTCGAAAAGGATTTTGCAAATCCCATATTCATTCTCGGAGATCATTTGGGCGTTAGCGAGGAGGATGAGAAAATAATCTTAAAGCACGCTGAAAAAATTTCCCTAGGTAGTGTTTCTTATCAGGCTGATCAGTGCGTTACGATTCTGAATTACATCCTTGACAGGAGGATGAGAATTGATAGAAGTTTGTTATAAGTGCAAAGAGAGGTTAAATTTCGGTAAAATCGGCAGTTGCGTTGTCTGCTGTAACGCTTTCGATAAGATAGATGAGTTGATAAAAGATGTATTGAACGAATCGAGAGAATACGAGTTCGAAAGCTTCGATATCGGCGTCAAACTTTACGGTAGTTCAAAAGCGATGGAGTTGCTGTTAAAAGAGAAATTCGGAATCGAAGATGATCTGAAAGAGGATTTTAAAAGGGAATTTCTAAGGAAATTCGAACTTGCAAGCGGGAAGGTTCGTAAAATCAACGGAGATTTAAGAATTATCGTGAGCCTCGAAGATTTGAGCTACGAAATTGAGATAAAACCAATCTATATATACGGCAGGTATAGGAAGAGAGTTAGAAACCTCTCTCAAACGAGATGGATCTGCGGAAATTGCAATGGGAAAGGGTGCGAGTTGTGCAATTACACGGGAAAGAAGTATTTAAGCGTTGAAGAACTAATAATAAATCCCGCTCTCAAAATCTTCAAAGGGAGCGATGCATTTCTGCACGGAGCCGGAAGGGAGGATGTGGATGCGAGAATGCTCGGAAGCGGGAGGCCATTCATACTTGAGATAGTTAAGCCGAAAAAGAGGAAGATCGATTTGAACTACTTGGAAGAAGCTATAAACGAATACGCGAAAAGCAAAGTTTCTGTAAAGCTATATTTCTACTGTGATTCGAAGAGTATTGAGGAACTTAAGAACTCGAAGTTCAAGAAGAGATACAGAGCAGTCGTGAGATTCGAAAAGAATGTAGGGAAGGAGGAATTAATTAGAGTTTTAAAGGCTCTTGAAAAATCCGTAATCCTTCAGAGAACTCCTAAGAGGGTTGAACACAGGAGAGCGGACAAAGTTAGAGAAAAGAGAGTTTATTCAGCGGAACTCGTCCATCAAAAAGGTAACATAGCGGTAATTGAAATTTTAGCTGAAAGCGGTTTGTATATCAAGGAGCTTGTTAGCGGGGATGAAGGGAGAACCAAGCCGAGCTTAGCTGAACTCTTGGGAGTTAATGCGAGAGTTGAGAAGCTTGATGTTATAGATGTGCTATCCGACACTCCAAAGTTCCCCTGAAAGGGAAATCTTAAATACACTTCCGGAATTTAATAGAACTGCAGCGGAGGTAATAATCATGGGTTGGAAATCTCACGGATTCAGGTTTAAATCTGGAAGAAAGCTGAGGAAGAGGGTTAGAGAAAGAGGGATAAGAATAAGGAAATTCTTGCAAACATTCGAGATAGGACAGACTGTGCATATAGATATAGAGCCAGCTTCACAAAAAGGAATGCCTCATCCGAGATTTCAGGGAAGGACTGGCAGGGTGATCGGTCAGAGAGGGAGAGCTTATCTTGTGGAGATAACTGACGGTGGGAAGAAAAAGATAATATTCGCCAGACCTGAGCATTTAAAACCTCAGGTGGCATAAGATGTTTAAAGAAGTTTTAAGCTTCGATTATTTAACGATTTCAGAAACAAAGGAATTGCTGGAGAAGATAGTTGAGGAAAGGCGTAAAACTGCCGAAGTGGGATTCGAAACGAGAAAGACTCTGCATTACCTCAGAGCGGTTTCAAAGCTTCCTGCAGAGAAGGCGAGAAAGCTTGTGGATGAGCTTGAGAAATTGCCATACGTTACGAAAGAGATCGCAATAAAGCTCGCAGACATTCTGCCAGACATTCCAGATGAAGTTAGGGTGATATATGCGAAAGAGAGGCTGACGCTATCGGCAGAGGAGATTCAAGAAATTCTTGAGATAGTCAAGAAATATAAAGCCTGAAAAATATTATATACTACTATTTTTATAAGGTCGATAATTATGATG
>CAZVXC010000054.1:0-5056 GCA_964631435.1 uncultured archaeon
GTTTATGAAGTTTATGGTATTACTTCGCAAAAAATATTTAAAAACTAACATCGCTATTGAGTTTCATGGGAGAACATACACTTCTTGCAATAGGTCTAATAGTCGGGTTACTCTTCGGCCTCACAGGCATATCCACTCTTTTCAATCTAATGAACCAAGCACTAACAGAAACTCAGCAGCAGCTAATGAAGATAGGAGCCGTTTCAACACTCGTTCTCTTCGTAATAGCGATCATCTTAATAGTTAAGATCAGAGTAATTTCGTCCCTCATCGTAGGAGCGATAATTGGAGCGATACTAAACACAATCCTTGAAATGAACGGGATTCATATAACCGAGATCGTTTATAATCTGGTTCTAAGGAATTTGGGAGTGTAGGAGGAGAGACGGTAGTAAGCCCCCTTCTGTTTTTCGGCGGCATTCATCTAAGCCGCAAAGCGTTGCACCGGCGGGGACGGCCGTTTCATCCCGCTTGGGTGATCTCAGCCTTTCGGCATCCTCGCATTTCCCCAAGCGGGTTCCGTTTCTGTTCCGTTGCCGTGCCTCTCGGCACACCCCCTCACGGGGATCCGCCTTCTGCGGTGGGGGGACTTTCCTCCTTTCGGTCAGCCGCCCTCCGTCTCTCCCCCTATACATTTGGGTGCATACATATATTTATCTTTTGGCTACTTTCGATGTATAATCTAAATCGTGATAACAATCAAGAACAAAAACTGAAATCCAAGTTTCTGCCAAATTAATGATCACCCAAGCGTAACCCTCCTTAGGAACCAGACTTCAATTTTAATGCATTCGTTCGGATCGCATTCGTAAACGCGGCAACCGAAACATGGCGGTAAACCTGTTATGTCCTCGTATTTCTGCATTATCTCTATTAATGTCAACTCCTCTTTCTCTTCCTCCTCTTCCGCTCCAGCGGGGACTATTTTGAAAGTTTTTACTCCATCAACAACGACTTCAATTCTTCTGATCAATCCTTCTTTTTCGAGCTTTCTCAGTATCCTTGAGCATTTGCTACTGTCGATATTCAATTCCTTCCATAAATCCTTCTGTAAAACCGAACCTTTCTCCTCAAGGAGCTTTAGAATCTGATCTTTTATTTCCATGCTACAACGGCTGAATTAATATTATGTTGTTTCCTCTCAACACGATATCACCGAGATTTCTTACCTTCTCCTCCCCTTTGTATTCTATCGCATTCGATAGATGGAGATTCATGTAGTCATCGACACTCTCCAACTTACCCACAAGACTGTTTTCCTCGCCCTTCATTTCGACCCTTACAACCTTGCCGATCATCGATTTCACCATCTGACTCGGAAGCAAGCCTATCACCTCTGTTTTTTCTTTACAAGCGAAACTTAGATTTATCAAAAATAGTATATATACCTTTCTTGTTTTTGAGTTATGATACTCGTTACTGGAGGGGCAGGCTTCATAGGGAGTCATGTGGTTGACAGATTAATTGAAAGGGGCGAAGATGTCAGGATTTTTGATAATTTATCATCCGGAAATAAAGATTTTGTTAATGAAAATGCAGAATTTATATATGGGGATTTGGCGAGGTTTGATGAGGTTAGGAAAGCTGTTAAAGATGTTGAGGAGGTTTGGCATATAGCGGCGAACCCGGATGTGAGGATGTCATCCGAAAATCCGGATGAGATTTATAGAAACAATATATTAGCGACATACAATCTCCTTGAGGCTATGAGAGCTGAGGGAATAGACAGAATAATATTCACATCAACCTCAACCGTCTATGGGGAAGCAGATGTTCTTCCCACTCCGGAGGATTATCCAACGATGCCAATATCTGTTTACGGTGCTTCGAAGGTTGCATGCGAGGCTTTAATATCATCCTATTGCCATACGTTCGATATGAAAAGCTGGATATTCAGATTCGCAAATGTGATAGGCAGAAGGAGCAGACACGGCGTCATCTACGATTTCATGATGAAGTTAAAGAGAAATAGGAACGAACTCGAAATACTCGGAGACGGCGAGCAGAATAAATCCTACATATACATAGATGACTGCGTAGATGCCATGTTCTTCGCCTTGAAAGCTAAAGATACTGTGAATATATTCAACATCGGGAACGTCGATCAGATAAAGGTTAAGAGAATTGCGGAAATAGTTTGCGAAGAACTCCGCTTGAATCCTGAGTTCAAATTCACCGGCGGAAAGCGGGGATGGAAAGGCGATGTTCCGGTAATGCTGTTATCCATAGAGAAGCTCAGAAAAATGGGATGGATGCCGAAATACAGTAGTGAGGAAGCTGTAAGAAAGACTGTAAGAGATTTACTCGATGAAGGCGTAATCGATTGTTAGCATGCTTACAGCAATAACGGCTATTGAAAAACCGATTATAATAGAGATTGGAGAAGCTATGCTCTGGATGTTGCCATATATTGCCATTTTAAACGCCTTTACAGTCGAAACGATGATCGGGAAGATCACGGGAAAGAGGAGTATAGGAAGTAGCATCTCCCTCGCTCTCGACTTTAACGTTAGAATTGTCAAGGAGCTGCAAACTACGACGAATGCGAAATTGCCGATTGTTAGGACTGAGAAAGCTAAGAAAACATCCTTTGGATAGATGCTGAAGATGGCGATGAAAAGGGGTGTAACTATTGCTTCGAGTATTAGCATCAGAATCAGATTGTAAATTATCTTCCCGAAGAGTATGGATAAGGGAGATAAAGGTGATATTTTTAAAGCGTATATCGTTTCTTTCTCAGCCTCTCTTAAAAATGCTCTTGAATAGCCGAGAATTCCTGCAAATATAAAGACGATCCAAAGGATGGACGGATCGGGAGATTCGATAACGGCACTGAATATCATGAGCGTTAAGAAGGAGAAGAGAAACATGAAACTCAAAGTATTTTTATTTCGAAATTCTATAATTAAGTCCTTTTTCGCAACTTCAAGGAATTTCATAAATCTCCGTCGAATTTTATAACGCCGCCATCTATTACGATTACCCTTTCGCAAAGCTTTCTTGCATCATCTATTACATGTGTTGCGATGATAATCGTTCCGCTGAACTCATGCAGAATTTCGAACAGAATTTTTCTGCCTTCGATGTCTAAAGCAGTTGTAGGCTCATCCAGAATTAGAAGTTCGGGGTTGTTTAGCAAAGCTCTCGCAATCGATAACCTCTGCTTCATTCCTCTCGAATAGTTTTTCACAAAATCGTTTCTCTTCTGCCACAAGCCGAAGATTCTCAGGAGATCATCTATCCTGCTCTCATCAGCGTCGTAAATTCTTGAAAAGAATCTTAGGTTTTCATAGGCTGTTAAATCGTCATAAAGGAATGTGTTATGGCTGACAACGCCTATTTTTCTTTTAACCTCTTCATTAACCTCCTTTCCGAAGATTTTTACCTTGCCTCTCGTCGCCTTTAATAGCCCTGCCATAAGCTTGACTATCGTCGTCTTACCACTCCCGTTCGGGCCGAATAGAGCGACTCTCTCACCTCCGAATACATCAAAGCTTATCCCTTTCAAAACCCTCGCCATCCCGAATGACTTTTCAACATTCTCGAATTCAACGACCTTCACAAAATCTCCTCCAGCGTTCTTTCAACACCTATTGCTACACCTTCAACCTCTATATCATCACCCTTCGCCTCATCACCGACTATGAACAGTCTATCTATCTCCGTTTTGTTTCCCACATCTCTTCCAGCCATAGCCCTGTTCACAGGCCAATCGTCTTTGTAGCTCTGAATCGCCAGAATCTCGTAATCGTAACCTTTCAGCATCTCTTTCAACTCTTTTAGCCCGGATATTATTTCCTCTCTGCTTCCGTGTCTGAGAGGTTGATGAGCCTGAAGCATATGCTTCTTTCCGAGATTCTCGTCGACATTTGTAACCTCATTCATCCCTGCAATTCTCTTTCCGAGCGTAAAGAGAACCCCACTATGACCTATGAACGGTTCATTCAGAGCGATCGTGTATTTCACACCTCTGCTTTCAGGCGGAAAGCTTTTTTTCTCTCTGTTCAGCAACTCAGCCGTAATTTTCGAGCCTACATCGGAGATTACGTAATCGTAAACCCTCTTCTCCTTAGCGTATATGCTTAGACTTTCACCCGGCTTTATCGCTCTTACTTTTTCAAATAAAATCTTTCCCCCATTCGATCTTATCACTTCACACAGCGATTTTATAACAGCCTTACATCCACCAATCGGAACTCCCGGCCCTTTGTATTTCAACGTGCTCCTGTATATCGGATAGAATTTGCTGAATTTGATCTGATCAGGGAATATGCTTAAGCTCCATCCTAAGAACGATTTGAGGAATAGATACGTTATCTCATCGAAACTCTTCCCTATCTCCTCTAACGTTCTATCTTTGCCAAGCTTAGACAGAATAAGCTCTTTGTATAGGAACAACAACTCCTTAATCGGGAATGTCTTTTTCGACACGACAAATCTCTCACCCTCATAATATATCTCAGCATCCGGCTTCGAATCCACAATCTCAACATCGCATCCTATCTTTTTAAGCATCCTTGCCAAAGCACCCCTTTTCCCATGAGGGATCATGTGCAAAGCTCCTGTGCTTATTTCATAGCCTTTATAGCTTAAGCTCGTAAATCTTCCGCCTAAGAAAGGAAGTTTCTCATAAACATCCACATCAAATCCCTTCTCAGATAGAAAAGCTGCTGAGAGCAGTCCTCCCAAGCCTGAACCGATTATGCATGCCTTCATTTTACCACCAATGCATCAACAGGGCAGTAGTTTATGCATCTCATGCAGAGAACGCATCTTTCTTCATCTATCTCAGCTTTGTAAAGGACATCTATCGCATCGAATTTGCATACTATCTTGCAGAACGCACATCCGACGCACTCAGCTTTAACAATTACCTTCACCAAAGCTTAAGTAGAGATTAAACTTAAAAATTTTTATGAGATGTCAGGTTTGCGGAGAGAAATTGCATTCTAAAACCATCCCGATATGTCCGAGATGTGCAAAGACTGAGAAGGCTTTAGATTACGCTCAAAAAATTCACGACGGTTTGGATAAGATTAAAGGTGAAGGTAAATTT
>CAZVXC010000054.1:5066-7817 GCA_964631435.1 uncultured archaeon
GGCTGAGATATGTGGAAGATGGAAAGTTGAGAATAATGAATTCGCCAAGAAACGCTGTTCTGCATGCTTATGAAGATGCTTTGCCAACGAACTGTTGTAATTCTTGGTTTTGCGAAGGCTCAAAGCTTTCGGGGACTAACTTAGCTGTATTCTATTACGGATGCAATTTTGATTGCCTATTCTGCCAAAACTGGACACACAAGAATGTGAAAAGCGGAAGAATCGTTTCCTTAGATGAGATTGTTGAGTTTGCTATGAAAGATAGGGTGAGATGTATATGCCACTTCGGCGGATCTCCTGAGCCTCAAATTGTTTTCGCTATAAACTTCAGCAGAGAAGTTTTGAAGAGGAGAGATGTTATGATTTGCTGGGAATGGAACGGAGCAGGAAAAACAGCTTTCGCTTTAAAAGCTGCTGAATTAAGCTATAAAAGCAGTGGAACTGTGAAATTCGACCTAAAAGCATACAATCCCTATCTGCACTTAATTCTAACTGGCAGAAGCAACGAGCAAACATTAAAGAACTTTGAGAAGATATACGATCGCTATCCAGACGTTCTTTCAGCAACAACGCTGTTGGTTCCCTATTACGTTGATGAGAAAGAGGTTGAGGATATAGCGAGGTTCATAGCGAATTTGAGCGATGAGATTCCTTACAGTCTTCTTATATTCCATCCCGATTACAGGCTTTACGATTTGCCTGTAACGCCGAGAAAGCAGGTAGAGAGATGTTACAGCGTTGCTAAAAAGTATCTGAAAAGGGTTCATATAGGGAATAAGTTTTTGCTCGCTTACGCTCCATGAATCCTAATTAATGCCCTCATAGCGCTAATCGAATGGGTTTTTTATTCCCGTTCCATCCATTTGTATGTTATTAGAGCACGTGAATTCCACGTTTTAAACACCATCGTTAAATACCCTTCTGCCTCTTCTACTTTATGTTCGGCATATACGACTTCCCGCTATTCAGACCTCCAAGCGAAGCAAATAGCTTGATAATCCAAGCAACTATTGGATGCTCGCATAACAAATGCACGTTTTGCGGGATGTATAAGACGAAAAAATTCAGGATAAAGAGCTTCGAAGAGATAAAGAGAGATATAGATTTTCTAAGGAGTTTTTACGGCGATGCCGAAAGGGTTTTTCTCGCTGACGGTAACGCACTCTGCATGGAGAGCGAAAAGCTGTTAAAAATACTTAGATATTTAAAAAAGACTTTTCCATCGCTTAAAAGAGTCTCAGCGTATGCAACACCTATGGATTTGCTGGGTAAAAGCTTAGATGAACTTAAAGCTCTGAAGGAGAATGGTTTAACTCTGATATACTTAGGAATAGAGAGCGGAGATGACACCGTTCTGAAAGAAGTAAGAAAAGGTGCGAATAGCAAGGAAATAATTGAAGCTGGGAAGAAGGTGATAAAAGCGGGTATGACTTTAAGTGTTACGGCAATCCTTGGATTAGGTGGAAAAGAAAGGAGTTTTGAACACGCAAAGCGGACAGCATATGTTTTGAATGAGATAAAGCCGCATTATACTGCATTTCTAACTCTGATGATAGTTGAGAATACACCTCTTTATTTCAAAGCTTTAAGGGGTGAATTTAAGCCGTTAAATCAGATTGAACTTTTGAAAGAGCTAAGGCTGATAGTTGAGGATTTGAATTACAAAACAGTCTTCAGAACGAATCATGCGTCAAATTATCTTCCCTTAAAAGGGAATTTGCCTGAGGATAAAGAAAAGATTTTGAGCATAATAGATTATGCAATCGAACATCCCGAAGTTTTGAGACCCGATGACATAAGAGGTCTTTAATCCCGTATTATGTGATTTGTCCCGAAAAATGAGAAAAATTTATATACCAGCGATTTAACCTATTACCGATGACCAACAATGCATACAAAAAAGCCCGGAGAGACATTTATTTACCAAAGAGAGAGATAGAAGAGATCAAAAACAGAAGATTCCGAAAGATTGTAAGATTTGTTTATGAGAACTCACCGCTTTACAGAAAAAAGTTTAAAGAAGCCGGAGTGAATTTAGAAGAGATACGGGGAGTTGAGGACATAGTTAAGCTGCCTCTGACGACGAAGGATGAATTAAGACAGAGTTATCCGCTGAAAGCTGCATGCGTGAGCAAAGAGAAGATCGTAAGAGTCCAGATGAGTGGAGGAACAACAGGTCAGCCTGTAATAATCCCATACACGAGGCATGACGTCGAACAGTGGAAGGAGATGATGCTAAGAGCTTTCTATCTTGCAAATGTAACCGAGAAAGACGTTATCCAAATTACTCCGGCTTTTGGATTGTGGAACGGGGGCTTCGGCTTTCATTTCGCAGCAGATGCTATAAACGCTTTCGTCATACCTATCGGTCCGGGAAATACGAGAAATCAGATTAGGTTCATGAAGGACTTCGGAACAACTGTCTTATGTTCTACAGCAAGCTATCCTCTTAGAATAGCTGAAGTTGCACAAGAGATTGGAGAGGAAATTTCGAAGTTCAGCGTAGAAAAACTCATCTTGGGTGCTGAGCCTTGGAGCGATGAAATGAGGAAACAGATAGAAAGCTTGTTCGATGCGAGAGCTTACGATATACCCGGATTGACTGAGATGGGTGGAGTTGGGACTGTTGGATTTGAGTGTCCTGAGAGGGACGGATTGCATATGTGGGAGGACAATTACGTAATAGAGATAATCGACCCAGAAAGCGGTGAAGTCGTCAGCGAAGGGGAGGAGGGCGAGATCATATATACT
>CAZVXC010000055.1:0-4062 GCA_964631435.1 uncultured archaeon
GCATTGATGTTGTAAGCTATCGCACCACCCATGCTAAAGCCGATGACGTGGACTCTTTCGAAGTTCGAAGCTATATTCTCAAGGTCTTCTAACCAAGAGAGAAGGCTGAACTGTCCGTAGCTTTTTCCAGTCCCGCTGAAGTCGAATGCAACCGAAGGCAAACCCTTTTTAGAGAAGAACTCAGAAATTTTGTCGTAGCTTTTATCTATCACCGATCCCGCTTCGTATGGCAAACCATGACATATGATGGCTATTTCGTCTAAATTAAATCTACAGAAATTTCTTCCAATTCTCAAATCAATCTTCATTTCAGTCCTACGAGTTTTTCGAGTTCTTCAAGGTTTCTTTCAAGTCTCCTTAGCTCCTCTCTCTTTTTCTCAACCAAGCTCTTTACGATCTCTTTGATGTCCAAACTTAACTTATAGCTTTTGAGAGGTCTCCCCTTGCCCTTCTTCTTTATCTCTCTTTCTTTGATCCATCCGAGATTCTTTAGTTCCTTCATTGCAAGGCTAACCTCCGGTTGCCTCAGATTCGCTTCCCGCTCGATTTCTCTTGATACAGCTTCGCCCGCTTTGGATAGATATACGATTACTCTTGCGATATTCTTGTTTAACCCGGCATCTGCAAGTAATTCGACTATCCTCTCATCTTTTGACTCCATAATCATTACCCATATTTATTTAGTCTCGATGATATAAATATTTTACTATTTATTGAATTATTGAATTTTTGAGAAATATTGCTGTGAAGTAGCCTATATTTTTTATTTTGAGAGAACAATCTGAGAAAGATGAAAGTCTTAGCTCTCGGAGGATCTGTAATTTTTGGCAAAGAAGCTGAGATCTCTGAATTTGCCGATGTGATAAACAGATATGATGAAAAGCTCGCAATAGTCGTTGGCGGAGGAAAGATTGCGAGAGAATACATAGAGCTTGCGAGAAAATTCTCAGCAGATGAAACGACATGCGATGAAATTGGTATAGAGGTTACAAGGCTGAATGCGAAAATCTTAGCTTTGGCAATAAAAAAATGCTCCCCGATAATTCCAAAAAACTTCGAGGAAGCATACACTCTATTACTATCTCATGAGAAAATAGTGATGGGTGGAACTTTTCCGGGACATACGACTGATGCAACAGCAGCTTTATTGGCAGAATATCTGAAGGCGGATAAGCTTTTGATAGCAACCGCTGTAGATGGGGTTTACGATAAGGATCCAAAGAGGTTTAAGGATGCTGTGAGATTTGAGAGATTGACGTTTGATGAGCTTATTGAGATTGTTTCAAAAAGTGAAGCAAAAGCCGGTAGTAGTAGCGTTGTCGATCTGCTTGCCGCAAAAATAATCCAGAGAAGCAAGATAGAGACGATTGTATTCAAAGGGACTCCGAGGAATGTCGAAAAAGCTCTGAGAGGTGAAGAAATAGGGACTGCCATTCGTTAAATCTCCCAATCCGATTTATCGCTTTCAGATTTCTTTTCGAGGATGTATAGAATTGCCGTGCTGATCAGAAATGTCGTGATTACCAAGATAAAAGCATACGTTTTTTCCCTGTTTTCGGAAATTCTCAGCTTTATTACCCCTTCTTTAACGTTGCTCGCTGAGTAAATGTAGTATATCTTCCCATCTCTGCTTTTAATCTCTCCGTTAAAGCTGAAATTACTCGGAAGACTGACTTTTAAGTTCTTAGGAAATATGACGCTCAGATTCTTAACGTTGTAATCTAAAACTATCTCAGGATTTCTCGTGTTGTAAATGTATGCAAGCACAAACGAACCGTTCGGCTGTAAAGAAGCATTCTCTATTAAGATCGTGCTATCATTTATGCTTAGATTTTTGTATGGAATCAGAATGTGATCTCTATCAACCATTAAATTCCAGAATCCCTTCGGAAGTTTCTTCTCAATATTTCCTAAGAAGAAAGAATTTCCTGTGTTTTTAAATTTTACCATCTCTATAACAACGTAATTGCCATCTTCTCTATCTATTACGAAATGATAGCTCGATATTATCAATGTTGATGTGTTGTTTGATCGGTTAAAGTTCACCTGAATAGAGCTTTCCCTAGGTATATCCACTCTCTTGAAATATTCTAGTCCGTTGTATCTGATGACGATGTGATAGCTCCCATTTGGCAGATTTAAGCAGACAGAACTGTTTTGAACTGTAAAATTCTCAAGCATTTGAGTATTAAGCGATAAAATCTCTATCGTGATGTTTCCGCCTGAGTAACCTTTAAAATCAATCCTAAGCCCGTTTGCTATGCTGATAAACAGGATTAGCGCTAAAATTATTATCAACTTTCTCATAACCGTCCTAATCCACCAGTATTTTTATAACTTTTTGAAGTCAATTTAGTTATGTTGATACAGAAAGCTAAATGAGAGATTTTTGTGGTAAATAGCTAACTGCCCCGAAACATCGATAAATTTATGGACCTTATTTCAACTGTTCGGCACAAGAATTATTGTGCATAGATTTCTACTGAAAGAACAAAAAATAGTTAAGATGCATATCCACTGCTAAGTTCAAAAGATATTTAACATATTCTTAGCAATTAACAATATGAGTGATGTCTTCTTTGTTAGTGCTGACGTCGATGTTATAGAACCGGAAAAATGGTTCCAACCGCAACAAAGCTTGCTGTTCAGACTTGAAAAACTGATAGATGAGAGCGGAATTCTTGATAACATATCCTCCGGAGACATAGTCGCTGTAAAAACTCATTTCGGAGACTTAGGAACGACGAAGATGATAAGGTCTGTTTTCATAAGGAAGATCGTTGAAAAGGTGAAAGAGAGGACGAAGAAAGTTTACGTTACAGAAACAACGGGACTCGGACTCACGAAAGAGAGGAATACTGCGATAGGCAGGATAAGAATAGCGGAAGAGAACGGTTTCACATCCCAAACTGTTGGGGCGCCGATAATCATAGCTGACGGATTGAGAGGTTTCGATAGCATCGTTGTAAAGCAGGATGTGAAGCATTTGAAAGAGGTTTACGTTGCGAAAGCAATTGCTGAAACTGATTTCGTCGTCGCAGCAACCCACTTCAAATTACACATGAGAGGGGGCATAGGAGGTAGCATAAAGAATATAGGTGTCGGATGCGTTACAAAAACGACGAAATTCGATATTCATCTTCCGTCTTATCCGAAAATAAATGTTGAGAGATGTAGTCAATGCCTGAGATGCGTCGAAATATGTCCGTTCAATGCGATAGAGAATTTTAGGATCAACGAGGCAAAATGTATGAAATGCTTGGGATGCGTAGAGGTTTGCGAGGATAATGCAATAGTAATCGGCCCGTGGTTTAACGGGGATGATATAGCCGAAAGGATTGTTGAGGCAGCGAAAGCTGTGATAGATACGGTCGGAAAAGACAACTTCGCCTACATCAATTTCGCAATAGACATAACACCACATTGCGATTGCCATCCTTACAGCGGAGTCCAGCAAGTCCCTGATATAGGTGTTTTTGCATCAAAGGATATAGTTGCAATCGATTCCGCAAGCTTGGAAGCTTACAAAAAAGAGGGATTAACGAGTAAGGCTCTTCTGAAAGAGAAATTCTGGGAATGGACTTCTCCAGAAAGACAGATAACATATGCTGAGGAATTAGGACTCGGAAAAAGCAAATACACTCTGAGAGAGTTATGAATTACTTCATAATCCTGAGACTCGATGAAGATTGCGAGATAGAAGTCGGAAGGCTCGGAAAGATTTTGTTTAAAAAAGGCTATTATATCTACTGTGGATCAGCGAAGAGAGGTTTTTCCAAGAGGATAAAGAGGCATTTCAGCAAGAAAAAAAAGCTGTGGTGGCATATAGATTATCTGAGCATGAAAGCTCAGCCGATCGAAGCTTACAAATGTAAAGGAAGCGAGCATAAAATCTCGGAACTTGCATCAAAGTTTTACGAGGGAATTAAAGGCTTCGGAAGCTCGGACTGCAAATGTTATTCCCATCTGTTCTATTCCGAAAGGTATCCCGAGGAGTTTATAAATGAGGCGAAAAAGCTTAATTATATCGTTGCTGAGAGGCTAAATTATGAGGAGCTATGA
>CAZVXC010000055.1:4072-7806 GCA_964631435.1 uncultured archaeon
GCTATGAAGAATTACTCGAAAGGGCATATAAGCTCATGCCTGAAAAGGTGATAAAAAGAGAGAGATTTGAGATTCCTAAGATTAGCGTTCAGAAAGAGGGTAACAGAACGATAATAAAGAATTTCGGCACGATAGCGAAAGCAATTAACAGAAGTGAGGAGCATCTCTACAAATACTTAGTCCGATCTCTCGGAACTGCCGGTGTTATCGAAGCGGGAAGGCTGACTCTTCAGGGAAAATTCAGCGATAAAGAAATTAGAAAAGAAATTGAGGATTACGTAAAAACATACGTCCTATGCAAGGAATGCGGATCGCCGGATACGGAATTCGTGAAGGAAGAGAGAATACTCTTTGTCAAATGCCTCGCATGCGGTGCTAAGCACTCCGTAAAGGGGTTATGAGCTTCAGAATGAAGATATACAGAGTCGGCGGAGAGGTTCTTGTTGCGGTCTGTGATGAAGAGATAGTTGGCAGAGAATTCAAAGAGGGTGATTTAAGGATAAAGATAAGCGAGGAATTCTACGGGAAAGAGAAGTATGAGGAGGAAGAGGTAAAAAGAGCTTTAAGACAAGCTACTATAGCGAATATATCTGGAGAAAGAGCTGTAAAGCTTGCGATAAGCATAGGAATAGTTGATGAAAGCAGAATCTTAAAAATAGGGGAATGTTGGCACGCACAGATGGTAGTAATGTAATCCCGACTCAGAAAATCGCCGCCGAAGTATTGGAAAGAATTGAAAGGGAAAAGATTTCCGCTAAGGAAGCTTTGAGGCAGAAGTTCTCAGGCATGGAAATAGATTACAAAATAAGAGGCAGCGTCCACGCTTACGTTTTCGAAACGTTAAAAAGGAGAAATCTGATAGATTTCATCCTCAAAAAAGCCTTAGGCTTCAGGAATCTGAAAACGATAAATCCCTTCTTGAGAAATCTTTTAAGAATTGCAATCTACGAGATGTTCTTCAAAAACGTCCATCCAGCTTTAGCAACAGATTCAGCGGTCAGAATTGCGAAGGAGATTAGCGATAAAGCTGCTGCTTTTGTAAACGCTATACTCAGAAATGCCGAGAAGATAGATGTTGAGAAGGAGCTTGAGGTTGTTAAGAGGAAAAGCATAAGGAAATATCTGGCTTTAAGGTATTACCATCCCGAATGGTTCATAAAATTTGCGGAGAAGATTGTGGATGATGTGGAACAGCTTTTGATCGCCAATCTGAAACAAACGATGTATATAAGAGCTAACACGCTAAGAAAATCCGCTGAGAACGTAAGGAGATACCTTGAGAGGAACGATGTCATCGTTGAGGAAACTGTGTTGCCTGAGGTTTTCAAGGTTCTAGCATACAAGAAACCACCCACAACACTCGAAGGTTATGAAAGAGATTTTGTCATCCAAGACCTTGCATCCTGCTTAGTTAGCCACGCCCTAAACCCGGAAAAGGGAGATAGAATAGTTGATTTAGCCGCCGCACCGGGATCGAAGACGAGTCATATCGCCGCATTAATGGAAAACAAAGGCAGCATAATTGCCGTCGATAACTCTTCTGAGAGGATAGAAAAGATGAAAGCGAGACTGAAACGTCTCGGCGTGAAAAACGTGAAGGTATATAAGGCGGATGGTGTGAAATTCAGGGCTGAAGCGGATAAGGTTTTGGTTGATGCTCCATGTTCATCTACGGGTGCATTGAGAAACTACCCCTCGATAAAATGGAGGTTCGATTATAATCTATTCAGAAAAACCGTAATACTTCAGAGAAAGATGCTTGAAAACTCTTCGAGGATTGCGGAAGAGGTCATTTATTCGACTTGCAGCATAACGTTTGAAGAAAACGAGGGGAATTTGCTAAAGCTGCTAAGTATATTTAAGATCGAAAATCTGGATTTAGGCTTTGGAACAGCGGGAATAAGGAAATATAAGGGCAAAGTTTTTCCGTATGCTGAGAAAGTCGTAAGGCTGTATCCTCATATGCACGACACAGCGGGCTTTTTCATATCCAAACTTAGGACTAAGATTTAACCAAAAATGTAAAATGCCATTATCAATAAGTATGGATAATGGATATCGAGGAATATGTATTCAGGGATGTTGTTGTTAAGGAAAGCTCCTCACCAGTATTCACTCTGAACAACGAAGAAATAGATTTTTGGGGGGAATACAGGGAATATTGGGAGAAAAGCCTTATAGATCATGTCAGAGAAAGGATACTTGAGTATGATTTAAGAGGGGAAGACCCGTTTTATGAGATAGTCGGGAAGGAAGCTGAGAAGGAGATGGTTAAGAACGCATTACTGAGCGGTTCGAGCATACTGTTCATAGGAAAGAAGGGATACGGAAAGACGACATTTTCAAAATCTATTGCCAAGCTTCTGCCTGAAAAGCAGTTAGCAATTAAGGGATGCAAAATTCACGATAATCCTGTAAGGCCTTCTTGCTTCGCTTGCAAGAAAAAAATTCTGGAGGAAGATAGAGTAGAGCTTACGTGGATCGGGAGGAAGTGGATAAGAATAGCTGGAGATCCGATGATGACAACGAGACAGCTTATTGGTGGTATAAGCATACAGAAGATAAAAGAGGGCTACGACTTAGACCATCCCGAAGTTTTCACTCCCGGAAAGGTTCTGAAAGCCAATAGGGGAATCGCTTACTTCGACGAACTCGGAGCTATTCCGTCTGCACTTCAAACTCTGCTTCACGAACTCATCGAAGAAAAGCAGATCACCACTCCTGAAGGCGAGATCGTGCCGATAAAACTTGACATGCTTATAGTTGCATCAACAAATCCCGCAAACTACAGAGGGACTTCAGAGATAAAAGAGCCTTTGCTTGACAGAATGGAAGCAATTCCCATAGGCCCGCCTGAGTCTCTTGATGAGGAGATAGAGATAGGTTTAAGAAATATGGCTTTCAAGAACGGTGCATCCCTCCCGGAATTCCATCTTAAGATTCTTGCGAGAGCTGTGAGGTATGCGAGAAATAAGAAGTGCAGACATGCTGCAAGAATTGAAAGCGAACCGTCATGCAGAGCAACGATAAAGCTGTTCGATCACGTTAAAGCAAATGCTACGAGAAAGAGAAAGAAAGTCGTAACGCTATCAGACTACGGGGAAAATTACGATGTGATCAAGCTCGCACTAAGGAGCAGAATTGAAGTTGATTTCGATGCGGACAAAGATGAAATCATTGAAAAGCTTGTAGAGGAGGCTATAAATAGGACGTGCGGCGAGATATATTCGATAATAGACAGAGATGACTTCAAAACTATATTCGATGAGATTAAGAGTCTTAGCAAGATAAAGCTCGAAGAAGAAAGCCTCGAAAAACTTCCGACTCTTCAAAAATATGTTCGAATGGTGGCAAAACCGGGAGAGGAGATTTCAGCCTTAGAAATTTTATTGGAATCTATTGCGAGATGCACAGGTATTTTGGAGCGTGTTGGTGATGTTTACAAAACCAGATTGCAGGATTTGTTATGAAAACGACATAGATGCGGAGTTGCTTAAGAAGTTGCTTTATTCGATATTCAACCCTTATTTCAGGGAAGAAGGCTCCTTCGATGTCGGGGAATTTGTGAAGAATAAAATAGAAGACAGGGAATTGCAGGAGAATTTCGATAGCTATTCTCTAATCTTCAACGACATGATAAAAGGCTTAGGATATGCGGAATCTCTGTGGATGGACAAGTTTGAGGAATACATGAAGGCTAAGAAGGAGGCATGGGAAGAGCTGAAGTCTCTTAT
>CAZVXC010000056.1:0-7718 GCA_964631435.1 uncultured archaeon
TCAAGCACCTTTCAGATGAAATAGCACTTAGAGATGATGCGGGGACTGTAAAATTGAATGAAGAATGGCTAATTCTGACGAACGACATGTTCGTAGAATCTACCGATTTCGTTCCCGCTATGACGCCAGAGGATGTCGGATTTAAGGTTGTAACAATGAACGTAAGCGATATCTCAGCTATGGGAGCGAAACCGAAACTTTTCGCATTCTCCATCGGATTTAAAAGAGGAACAAACATGGAATTCATACGGGGGATTTTCAATGGAATTGAAAAAGCTTTAAGCTATTACGGAATGAGAATTCTATCGGCAGACACAAATGAATCGAGGGAACTTGTTATAGACGGAATAGCTATTGGCATGGCTAAAAAACTGCTTTTGAGAAGAAATGCCAAGCCGAATCAGCTTGTGTGCGTAACGGGTGAATTCGGAAGGCCTTTGTGTGCATTAAAAATTATTCTCGATGAAGCCGAAATAGAAGATAGTATCGCAAAAATTCTGTTCAGAAAACTCGTTAGACCTTACGCGAGGTTTAAAGAAGGTTTAAAGCTATCTAATTTCTCAAATTGTGCGATCGATGTTAGCGATGGTCTCTCAAAGGAATTAAGGATAATAGCTGAGATGAGCGATGTGGGGCTGATAATACACGAAGATAAAATACCTGTAAGCAGGGAAGTGAGATTATTTTGCGAAAAAAACGATCTCAATGCGGTTGATGTTGCATTAAATTCGGGCGAGGAATTTGAGTTGCTTTTCACAATCGATAGAGACAAGCTTAATAAATTAAATTTCGACTTTACAGTAATCGGAGAAGTTGTTGAAGGCTGTGGTGTTTGGTTAAAAAAAGGCGGGAAGTTGGTTGAACTCGAAGACAAAGGTTGGAGGCACATCATTTAGCAATTACATATAACACCCTTATCATCTCTGCAATAATACTCAATCTGAATATTTGCATGCGTAATCCCGAATTTCTTAAGCTTCTCTCTTACTCTGTTACTTATCTCTTGAGCCTCCCTTATCTGCATATCCCTCACCTTCACATGACATTCGAAATAAATCTCTTTTTCGCTCACACGCCAAGCATGGAAATGATGAGCTTCTTTAACGCCATCTATACTCTCTATCTCCCTCTTAATTTCTTCAAAATCGAGATTTGGAGATGCTTCCATTAATATACTTCCGCTTTCCTTCAAAATCTCCGCACTCTCCTTTATTATGTAAGCCGAAATTACTCCGGTTATCAGAGAATCTATGAAATTTGCATTGAAAAATTTTATCAGAAAAGCTGCTAAGATTACACCGACAGATGAAATAGAATCGCTAAGCATATGCAGATACGCTGATTTCACATTTACGCTTTCTGATGTGTGTTTATGCAGCAGTAAAGTTGTGAAAACATTTGCGAAGAAGCCAATTAAAGCGATCGTAAGCATCAAATCCGCTTTAATTTCAACAGGATTTTCGATTCTCTTAAGGGATTCAAAAATGAGATAGAAGCATATAACAATTAATACGAGCGAATTAAGAAAAGCTACAATTATTTCAGCCCTTTTGTATCCGAAAGTATATCTGCTATTCCTCTCCTTCTCTCCAACTCTTATCGCTACGTAACTGCTTAATATGCTGATAGCATCACTCAGATTATGGATTGAGTCGCTAAGCAGAGCTAAGCTTCCAGATAAAATTCCACCGATTATTTCGACAAACGTTATTAGGAAATTGAGGATAACACCGGCTACCATTTTCGTTTTTAAACTCAACATAACTATTTAGAATATTTTAGAAACTTTATTAAACTTTTGTTTTCTCAACTCTAATCTGCAACCAAAATAATAAATACAGAGAGATAAAGAATTATCTCCAACTTCCTTCTCTCAGGTGAGATCATGGTTCGAAGAGCTAAGCTCGTTAACGATCTGGTGGAACTTGTCCCAATCCTTCAGTTACTCTCAACGGAAACGTATAGAAAGGTTTACGAGACGTTGCTATCTGAATGGAAAACTCTGAATGAGCTAAAGGAGATGTTCGGGGAAAAAGTAGAGGAAGCTCTGAAAATACTGAAGAATGCAGGGATGCTTGAGGTGAAGTGGAGAATGCCGTCTGAGCCTATGGGAAGACCGGAGAAAGAGTATCACGTTAGCTACACTCACATAAGCATAAATGTTTACGTCTCTTTAAAGGATCTGAATACAATTCTGAAAGCGGTTTTCATGGCTGAAGATGAGGAGAGTGAGATAGTTGAGAAGATAATTAGTGAAATTGAGAGGGGGAGAATTTCGGTTCAGCACATAAGTAAAGAAACCGGACTCGATCAGCTTTTCATAAGAGCAATCGCAAAGAAGTCATTGGATTTGAGTCTTAAAGGACAGCTTGTTGAATTGGCGAAAAATGAGGAAATTTAGCATAAAAGAAATTCTCGATAAATTTAAATGGCATCCCAATTACGATTTTTCGAAGGTTATCGTAAGATACATCGACAGACCTAAGGGCATTTCAGAGATAAGAGGTGATGAGATCGTCGATGTCGGACACAAATTTATTTATACGCAAACCTTAGCAATTCCTCATCATAGAGTTGTCGAAATTTTGTATGGTAATGAAGTCATTTGGAGGAAAGTGAGATGAGTGTTAGAAGCAGGTTGAGCAAAGAGATGGATGGGTTAGCTTTAAAGTTAACGACATCTATGAGCTTCGATGAGAACATATTCCTCTATGATATCCTCGTGGATTATGCTCATGTTCTAATGCTTTTCAAGACCGGACATCTGAGTGAGGATGAGCTAAAATCGATAATCAAGGCTTTAAGAGTGGTTGAGGCTGAAGGATTCGATAGTCTGCCGAGAGATAAAGAGGATGTTCACGAAGCAATCGAAGCGAGGGTTACAGAAATTACGGAATTTGGAAAGAAGATGCACACAGCGAGGAGCAGGAATGATGAGATCGCAACATGCTTAAGATTGTTTTCGAGAGACAAAGTTGTCGAAATTCTATCATCTCTGCTCGAACTGAGGTCTGTTTTGCTGAAGAAGGCTGAGAAGTATAGAGATGTCGTAATGCCCGGATTCACGCATTTGCAATACGCTCAACCGACCAAGCTATCCCACCATCTAATAGCGTATCACGACATGCTTGAAAGGGATTTTCAAAGATTTCTCAACGCTTTTGAGAGAATAAACAAATCACCTCTTGGATCAGCCGCATTCGCATCGACATCATTTAAAATAGATAGAGAGCTGACTGCTAAGCTCTTAGGATTTGATGGAATAATCGAGAACACTATGGATGCTGTTGCATCACGAGACTTCTTAATCGAATTTATCTCATGCTGCACTCAGATGATGTTAAATTTCAGCAGAATTTGCGAGGAAATAATTCTTTGGGCATCAGAGTTCGATTTTGTTATTTTGCCGGATGAGTTCTCATCATCTTCAAGCATTATGCCTCAAAAAAAGAATCCCGATGTTGCGGAGATATTGAGAGCTAAAGCTGGGAAAATCGTTGGCAATTTGGTCTCAGTTCTGACGATATACAAAGCTCTCCCATTCGCATACAACAGGGATTTTCAGGAGATGAACAGGATTTTGTTTGAAGTTGCAAATGATACGAGCCTTTCAACAACAGTTATGGCAAAAATGATGGATAAGATAGAATTTAAGGTTGAAAATCTGGTAAAAAAGGCGGGAAAGGGATTTAGTGTTGCAACAGAGATTGCAGACCTTCTTGTTAGCAAGGGTATAGCTTTCAGAGATGCTCACAAAATTGTCGGGGAGATTGCGAAGATGGGAATATGTGATCCGGATGAGAAGGTTGTTGCGGATGTTGCAAAGAGGTTCGGGATAGAGGTGGAATTAAGTAAAGATGAGATCGAAAATGTAACTAATCCGGTTAAGGTTGTCGAAAGAAAGAAAGTCGTTGGGGGGTTAGCTAAGGAAAGGATCAGGGAGATGCTTGAGAGGAGGATCAGAAAGCTTGAAGATGATGAAAAAAGGTTGATGAGGATAAAGGCTAAAATATCGAATGCTATTGAGAATCTCATGAGAGAGGTAGAGAGATATGGAGGGAAAATTGGTAAAGATTAGGGCTAAAGGAAGGATTTTCGAAGGAATTGCAATGCCTTCTAAGGATAAATTGGTTTTAAAGCTCGATAACGGATATAACGTTGGATTCTACGATTATGAGATTCTTGAGGTTAAAGACATCGAAAGTCCACATTTCGAAGCTCCGAAACTCGAAAAGAGGATTGATTTGCCGAATGTGAGGGTTATTTCAACGGGAGGAACGATAGCGAGTAAGGTCGATTATAATACTGGCGCCGTAACGAGTCAGTTCACGGCTGAGGAAATAGTTTCGGATATTCCGGAGTTATCTGAGATTTGCAATATAGATGCCGATCTGCTTTTTAATATCTTAAGCGAGAATATGAAAGTTGAAAACTGGGTTACTCTTGCGAGAGAGGTTTACAAAGCCTTAAAAGAAGATTACGCCGGAGTAATAATAACTCATGGAACGGACACGATGCATTATTCTTCATCCGTTCTCTCCTTCATGTTAAGGACACCTAAGCCCGTTATCTTCGTCGGAGCACAGAGAAGCAGCGATAGACCGAGTAGCGATGCGGCTATAAACATGATATGTGCGGCCCACACAGCCATAAGTGATCTTGGTGAAGTCGCAGTTGTCATGCATGCAACAACGAGTGATGATTACTGCTACATCCACAGGGGCGTTAAAGTCAGGAAAAATCACACATCAAGGAGGGATGCGTTTCAAAGCGTTAATTATCCTCCCTTAGGGAAGATATGGACTGATGGAAAAATAAAATGGATTGCAAAGAGATTTAGGAGAGGGGAAAGGGAATTGATTCTGAGAGACAAGCTTGAGAAGAAGGTCGTTTTAATAAAATTCTTCCCGAATTTAACTCCTGAGATACTCGAATTCTATTACGATAAGGGATACAGAGGTTTCGTCATAGAAGGAACTGGCTTAGGGCACGTTTCAACGGATTGGGTGGATGTGATAGAGAGAATTGCAGATGATAGCGTCATAGTCATGACATCCCAATGTCTTTGGGGGAGAGTGTGCGATAGAGTCTATGATACCGGTAGGTATCTTCTCAAAGCCGGTGTCATCGAAGGAGAAGACATGCTACCAGAGGTGGCTTTCACGAAGCTTATGTGGCTTCTCGGAAATTACGATGTTGATGAGGCAAAGAGGCTTGTTAAGGTAAATCTTGTAGGAGAGATAAACGAAAGAACAGGATATTGATTGTTACCTTCCCATTTTCTGTTATTTAGAAGATTAGCAGTGGAAACAAGGTGTGCAGCAGCTCAAAACGTTAAAAGAGTTTAAGAGTCTGGTTTTAGCTCATTATGCTTATTGCAATTTGGGATTTCATGTTCGTTTGACATTTTCTTATGGGACTGTTTTAATTGCTTAATTTGCATACCTTCTCTTTCCATATATAACCTTCTGATGAACTAATTCTGCGAAAAGTGTCTGCTCACAAATGGACTATGAATTTGCACAATCTCTAAGAAACTGCTGCGTAAAACTAATCAGATTTGTATGCGGTCTTATAATCGCTCTGGATACGGTAAAAATGCTGAGATAATCACAACATGCATGAATTAATCTTCGATTGCCGCTCATTTAATTTCAACAAAAACAAATCGAAGCATGCGGGGGGTGGGATTCGAACCCACGAAGGCCTACGCCACTGGACCCTGAATCCAGCGCCTTTGACCGCTCGGCAACCCCCGCTTGTGATGCTTAAAGCAATACTTCATAAAAAGTTATCGGGGGGATAAGAAGTAATTAATGGTCCCGCCTCCCGGATTTGAACCGGGGACCACGGGATCACTGCCCCCCTGCAGGGGCAGGGCAGACTACAGTCCCGCGCTCTACCACTGAGCTAAGGCGGGGCTGTCAGCTATTCTATAATTCTGTATAAAAATCTTGTGCATAGTTTTTTAAGTCTCGATCAATATTTATCATGCCTCACGACGAAGATCACGTTAAAAGGGTAACAGAGCTTGCTTTGTTCATAGCTGAAAGGGAGGGAGGGGACTTAGAAATCATTAAAAAGGCAGCGGAGCTGCATGATATAGCGAGAGATTGCGAAAATCATGCCATCGTGGGTGCAAAGATGGCTGAGAAGATTTTGAGAGATGAAGGATACGATGAAGATTTTATAAAGAGAGTTTGCCACTGCATCGAAGCTCATTCGTTCTCCTCAGGAATAAAGCCTGAGACGATAGAGGCGAAGATTTTGAGCGACGCTGATAAGCTCGACGCTATTGGTGCTATTGGAATTGCAAGAGCGTTTATGTTTGCCGGAGAAAGAAAGAGGAGCTTAAATGATGCTCTTAAACATTTCGAGGAGAAGCTGTTGAAGCTGAAAAACTTAATGCATACGGAAACTGCGAGAAAGATAGCTGAAAAAAGACATAGATTTTTGGAGAATTTTTATTATAAAATTCTGGATGAGCTAAAGTTGAATGACGCAAGATAAGTTTTTAAATAGTATATAACCAAGTTTAAGCGAATGGAAGAAAGTATAGATAATCTTGTGGGAAACCTAAATTTCAGGACTACTGAGGAGATAGATGTTCCGAAGAGGTTAATCGATCAGGTTATCGGTCAGGATCATGCTGTTGAGGCAATAAAGAAGGCTGCTATCCAGAAAAGGCACGTAATGCTCATAGGTTCTCCCGGAACGGGAAAGTCAATGCTAGCAAAGGCTATGGCTGAGCTTTTGCCGAAGGAGGAACTTGAGGACATCTTAGTCTATCCAAATCCCGAAGACCCAAATCAGCCGAGAATAAGGACTGTTCCCGCTGGGAAAGGTAGGGAGATTGTAGAGGCTTACAAACAAGAGGCTATGAAGAAAGAACAGGCAAGAAATATGTTTCTATTCACGATAGTCCTCTTCATAATCGCCTACTCCTTCATACAGAATCAGATAATCTGGGGGATAATAGCTGCGGCTATGGTTTTCATGCTCGCAAAATACATGATGCCGAAAGAGGAGAGGAATATCCCGAAATTGCTTGTAAATAATGCCGAAAGGGAAACTGCACCGTTTGAAGATGCTACCGGCGCTCACGCCGGTGCATTATTCGGAGATGTCCGCCACGATCCGTTTCAGTGTTTTGAGGGTAATGAGTGGGTTGTTGTGGAAAAGGACAGTGAATTAAGAAGATTTAAGCTAAAGGATCTTGTAAATTTATTATTGAATGAGAATTATAATGCTTCCGAAAAGAATGGAATTAAAGTATATTACAAAAACGTATCGAACGAAAACGTTAGGATTCTAACTAACGACGGTTTCGTCAGATTGCTATTCGTAAACAAGAGATTAGGGAAGCAGAAAATTAGGAATGTTATCAACCTAAGGAAGGATTTTTGGCTGACTTTAACTCCAGAGCACAAGGTCTACACCACGAAAGGTTTGAAAAGAGCTGATGAGATAACGGAAAGCGACGAATTGATTTCAAAACCCATTACGATAATCGACGAACACGATATTGCAAGAACGTATGATGCGAAAGAGTTTGAGAAGTTCGTAAACTACAACAGGAGAAGATCCAAACTCGAAGTCGGATACAAAAGAGCTTCGAATGTTCTAGGTATCAAGCAGAGCACGATGAGATGGTGGTTTGCCAGAATGAAACCTAAAAGCGTCCAGCTCATCGAAAAGCTTAGAAGAAAGGGTTTGAT
>CAZVXC010000057.1:0-5751 GCA_964631435.1 uncultured archaeon
CTTGACACTCGAAATCTCCGCTATTATGCTTGATTTTCCAACGTTCGGATATCCAGCGAAGACGGCTGTGAAATCATCGCTCAGAGTTGGAGTTTCTTTAAGCTTAATTTTCGCCTCATTCAAAAATCTAAGCTCATCATCGATCTGCTCGATTATAGATGCGACTCTTCCGTAAACTTCCCTCAAAACAACTTCCGGATTTACTCCGCTTTTTATTCTTCTTATTCCTTTCGTTATAACTTTCTGAGTCATCTTATCAGCCCAGTTCAGTGCTGCAAGGCTCTTCTTCAGCTTTCTTATGCCGACAACGATATCTATCATATCTCTGTAAAACGTGTCGAGGTTATCGTAAGATGGGTGAGATTCGATTATCCTCCCGAAATAATCTCTCAGAACGTTTGAGATCGTCGATAGCTTGTTTATCGCTTTCTCTCTCTTATTCTTCCCTCCTATCTTCGAAGCTCTCCTGAATGCTTTGTCTATTAGTTCCTCCGCTGTCAGAACTGTTGGCAGTTTTCTCGGCTCGAATTTCATCTTCTGAGATTCAATATTGCGAAATAAAAACTTAATCTTTCAGCATTTTCGGAATTATTCTGAAGAAAACGCTCGCCATAGGCATCTGGATCATAAAGCACGCTATAATGCCTAAAACTACGCTTGTATTCGGGAAGGCAGCAATCGCTAAAGCAATCGCAATCGATAGATTCTTTGTCGCTCCGCCGTATATAACAGGAACAGAATTCTCATAGTTAAGCCTTGAAAACCTCGATATTACAGTTCCGGTGAAGAAGAGCAATGTGTAGAATGCTATGGCTGCGATTATAGCTAAGGAAATGATAGATGGATTTTCGATGATTTTCCTTGCCTGAATCGATGCGGCTATGAAAACCACTGCTAACGCAGACATTCCAGATAAGACCGGAAATAGAGGCCTTAACTCTTCAAATTTTTTCTCCGTTGTTACTTTCAACGCAAAAAACCTCGTTAAAAAACCAGCAGTCAGAGGAAGGAATACGAGGACTGCCAAGCTTCTCATAAGCAGATTTATCGGGACGTTAACGTATGTCCCGACCAAGAATTTCATCGTATATGGAACCTGAACGACTGATATTATCAAAGTTAAAGCCTGTAGAACGATAGCTAATGGAACGTTTCCACCAAGCAACCCAGTCCATGCTGCATTCATACCGCCTGGCGGGACTGCTCCAGCAAGCACAAAGCCTGCGATCAAGTTGTGGTTGGACAAAATGAGGGATGAGACTATGAAAGCTATTATCGGAGCTACTATCAGGATGTTAATCAAGCCGAGAACGACTTCCTTAGGAGAAGTGAGAACTCTTACGAAAAGTATGAACTTCGTCGGAATTATCATGACGTAAATCATCAGGAAAACCAACGGCAAGACTAAGAAGCTTAGCTTCACCTTCGGGAATTCGTAGCCAAAGGCGAGACCGGAGAATATCGAGAGGAAGACCCATAGAGTCATGTATTTTCTGAAGAACATGTTGAATCTCATTAATTTTTCACTCATTCGCATCACCTATGAGATCGTATAACATGCTCGCGGGAATTGAGAAGAAGAGCTTATCATCATCGATAAATCTCCTGCTCCCTCTGCATCCGAGCGAAATGTTCGGTCTGCGTTCCTTAATCGGTATCGCTATTATCTCCGAGCATGATGCGGTTACGCCATTAAAATCCGCCCTTATAAAAGAGCCTTTGCTAAGGCTCTGAGCGAGCTTCATGGCATCTTTCGGAGTTAGTATGAATATCACAACATCCGGCTCGAATTTTGATTTGCTTAGAGGTGCAATTTGAAGACCGAAAATATTCCCCTTAAAATGGGGGATGTGGGAGACTAAGTTTTTAGCTTCAGTTTCAGATGTTACGCCCTCTTCAACGAGCTTTCTAACGATCTCATCTTTCCCTTCTCCTCTGAGCATGAATTTCGCAACAGGACATGAAAGAGATGCTAAGGGTAAGATAAAGCTGCTCTCAGCTTTAGCTATCGCATTGCAAATCTTTGGAAACGTTCTTACTTCTCCCCTCACATCTTCTCCCTCAAAAACGAGCCTCACAGCTATGGGAACACAATCAAACTTCTTTCTCAAAGCTTTTTCAATTTTCGAGTAGTTGTTTCTTCTGAAGCTCAGAAAGACCATGTTTCACCTCACGATTAAAACAGGCTTCTTCGAATGCCTTATAACATTCTCAGCAGTCGATCCGATGAGTTTTTCGAGAGAGCATGTTATCCTCCCGCAGCCGTGAGAGCCTATAACTATCAAATCCACATCCTCCTCTTCAGCACATTTCAAAATCTCCTCTTCAGGATTACCGATTCTTACAACCTCCTTCACTTTGAAATCCTTCAACTCCTCTACGATCTCTTTCATTCTCTCTTTAGCTTTTCCTATCATCTCATCGCTCAATTTCTCCGTCATCTTTTCCACATCCTTTCCAGCCCAAGAGAAAGCTTCCTCGTAAGCGTCGATATATGCCTGTTCTATGACGTGAAGGATAACTACCTCTTCGCATCCGGCATCCTTCAATCCCTTGATATACTCCAAAGCTTTCTTTGAAAAATCCGAAAAATCCGTAGGGAACAAAACCTTTCTAAACATTCGAACTCACCCCCTTCATAAAGAATTTGTAAAATCCAACAGCCGTAAGCATCTGAAAAACGAATCCGGCGACAACTGGCCAAGACAACCGAGGGTTGTCTGCAGGTTCTTCATCCCGCAGGAGTAGGCTACGTTCTTCGCCATGCCGAACAGCTTACCGCTCAGGAGGCAGGCGAAGAGAGTTGGGAGTATCACGGCAGAGTAGGGGTGCTTCTCCCTAACGAATTTTGCAAATCCTTGAACGCTCATCCTCTTCCCTCGATGAGGTCGATTAGAACATTCCTTACGAGCTTAACCTGCCCCTTATCGAATTCAAGGCTGCTGAAAGGGCCACGCTTCTCTATTCCCAACTCGGCGAGGTTCAGGTAGGCCCCATACTGCAGTCCGAGGTTGTCCGCGAGCTTTCTCGCACACTCGTTTTTGCATCCGTCGATGACTATTATCCTTCTCACGTTTTCAGCGATCTTGAACTGCCTCCTAACTTTATTCGCCAATGATGGAAATGATAATGCCCCGGCTCTCCCGCTCTTTACAACTTCGAGCGTGGCGAGGGCAACGATGACTCCTGTGTTCGACGCAATGCTCCCGCAGGGGAGTATAGCAGTATCGGCCATATATCTCAACCCTTTCCCGATTTCCTGCTCTTCATCTTCACGTAAACCCTGAACGCTCCCTTCTTTCTCACTCTGTCTATCGTTCCTTTCTCCTTCATGCTCTTCACAGCCTCGACGATTTTGGGAAATCTCGTGTAGGGAATCCCTATCATCGCTTCGTCGTCCTTCAAATCTGAGGCTTCCCTACATCCGTAACAGCCGAAAGATGCGTTCGTCTTTCCCGTTTGAAAGACGTAGCTCGTCACATCTACGCAGCACGCTTGAATGACAGAAGTCGAGAGGCTGTGCCGCCCGCCTTCCTCGTAGAGATCGGCTAGGAGCAGCCACATAATTACCTCCGGCACATCCTCGATCACGACGACATCCGGTTGGAATTCGGCTCTTTCGAGTGGCGATGCCACAACCGCGTGGTATTTCTCCTTCAGCCTGGGCATAACTTCCATCGTTCTTTTTCCGGCTTCTTCACTTAGGAAAAGTCCAAGGGTGCAGAGCAGTTCTCCAGAAGATATCTTCTCTGGAAGTTGTGAGAATCCGAAAGCACTCGCCGCCGCCGGACACGCAAAGTTATCCCTCGTAATTGCTGCATTCTCACCGTGCTTGGCGTCCATCAGCATCTGACAGGCCCTAACTCTCCTGTTCTTCACGAAAGCCTTCGCCCACTCTGGCATATTCGCCTCGTCTTTAATGAACTTAACCGCAACAGGAGAGTACCGGAGACCAATACTCTCTCTGAGAGTTTTCACATAGTCTTCAAACTCGCCCCTGCTCACCCGAACCACCTCACACTTATGCATACCTCCCAGCTCTCTCGACGAACTCCCCAACCTTCTCTTTCAATCTCTCCTTTACGACTTTGAAAATTCCATATTTCCTGATCGCATCCCTCACAACGCTCAGATCGGGGAAATCTATTGCTCCCGCGGGGCATAGGTTAGAGCATGTCGTGCAGCCCACGAGGCAGTTATACGGCTTTACGACGACGCTTTTTCTATCTGCGAAATCGTATGAGTAAACCTCTCTATGGCAAACTATCGTGCATAACCCGCAACCTACGCATTTCGCCGGATCGATGCGGGGATACCAAGCTATCTCCTTTCTCGGAACTCCAAACCATGTATCGAAATCCATACTATCACCCCAAAAACAAAAAATTATAATTCGTATTCTCTCCTCACGATCGCAACTGGCTTCCTTGCTCTCTTTATAACACTCTCAGAAACGGAGCCGAGTAGAATCTCCTTCAAATTGCTTTTTCCGTGAGAACCCATTACGATTAGAGCAACATCCTCGCTCTCAGAAACTTCGATTATCTTCTCTGCAACGTATCCCTCCGTTACAATCGTTTTCACCTCAAAACCTTCCAGTTGCTCCCGCAATCGATCCATCTCTTCCTCAGCTTTCGTTCTCATCTTCTTCCTAAGATCCTCCTCAAAATCCTTCAGACTCTCGCCTATCCATGCTATGTTTGTTGCAACAGTCCTTATTTCCTTTTCATCGATCACATGCAAGACAACGATCTCATTCACACTCTCTTTCATCTTCTTTATAAACTCCACCGCCTTTGAGCAGCATTCGGAAAAATCCGTTGCAAATAAAATTTTTCCCAGCATTTCCATCACCTCATATCGGCAAATGCAGCCATGCGAAGACTCCGATCATCTTCAGAGCCATGTAGATCATCACGATGACGAATATGTATTTCAACTGCTTCGCAGGCAGTCTATGGGCTGTTCTCACACCAACCTGTGCCATCGGAACGCTTGTTGCCGCTAAAGCAAGCCAAGATTCGGGATTGAAGTAGCCTATGAGATGACCAATTGGATACGCTCCGAACACTCCAGCGTTCAAGCCGTTCATGATATATCCAGTAAGGCCGCCGATCGAGGTGAAGATCATAACAGCGGTTGATGAGCCTACAGCTTTATGCATTCCGAATCTAAGCAGAACAGCCATAACCGGGACCATCAGAACTCCTCCTCCAATACCAATGATACCTGTAACAACTCCGAGAATTATTCCCCATGTCGCAAGAACAGCGGGATTCTCATTCGGCTTCTCCTCAACCTTTGGTGGCTTAGCAGTAAGCATTCTTATAGCTCCGGCCAGTATTGCCAAGCCAAAGACAGTCGTTAGAATCTTTGCAGGCAGATGTGCAGCTATTATCGAACCGCCTACAGCACCGATAGCTCCTGTTATGCCTAAGATTATCGCCGCTTTCCATAAAACAGCACCTCTCTTGCTATGCCCATAAGCTCCGCTCATAGCTGTAGGAAAGACTACTGCAAGATTCGTTCCGAAAGCTGTCAAAATTGCGAGTTTCGGATCTATCCCCATGCTTGTATATACCCAGTATTGGACTGGTATCATTATGAAACATCCACCCACGCCAAGCAAACCGCTTGCAAACCCGACGCCTATGCCTGTGATTATGAAAGCTATGATAGCAGTTACAAAGCTTAGCATTCAATCACCTCCTACAAGCCATTCAAAAGCCGGAGTTGCGGTTGCGAATATCG
>CAZVXC010000057.1:5761-7564 GCA_964631435.1 uncultured archaeon
TCTTTGCGATTTTAACGAATACTTCTGTGCACATCTTGCTCCCAACCGCTGCTGCAACTGCTATCATAATCAGATGCTTGTATTTCTCCGGAATGTTCTCAAGGCTCATGACGAACTGTCTTTCGTCCATCTGTCTCGGAATCCACTCTGGAACAACTTTGGCGAAAAGAGATTGCGCTTTCGGCTCTTCCCCTATCATCTCTTCCATCTT
This sequence comes from uncultured archaeon, assembly GCA_964631435.1. Classification (GTDB taxonomy): domain Archaea; phylum Halobacteriota; class Archaeoglobi; order Archaeoglobales; family Archaeoglobaceae; genus Geoglobus. The sequence continues at coordinate 5,973 of CAZVXC010000057.1, forward strand.
TTTCAGTATTTGTTCTATTCTACTTTTCTCCATACCTTAGTTTAAAATATAGCTATATTAAAGCTTTTTGGTTTAAATTTTAAACTAAGCAAAAAAATTATCGTTATAGGCTCCTGAATTTCACAGCTAAGAATAGAGGCCCTCGAACATCTATCTTCCCGCCGTTCGAGATTATATAATTCCTTAAGTTTTCGTGAATAGTCAGATTAACATCGGAAAGATTCTCAACGACTCTAACTCTCACGAAAAATTCGTCCAATCCCCTTGCAACAGCATCTTCAATCTTCCTCGCAGCGTAATACGAGAAGGAATCAACGTATCTTATCCCGGTCGTTACGCCGTTCTCGAAGTATTCTTTGAAACGCTCATCTCTCGGAACGCCGTAGATGCAATTTTTGTAAACCACTATTTCGTTAGCATAAGCTGGCCCGCATAACTTCGTTTCTTCCTTCTCAAATACGAAAACCTCTATTTCTCTCCCAAAAATCTCTCCTTTGTAAGCTAAGAACTCACACGGCCCTTTTGCATCCGAATGCTCATCGAATGCCTTAATTACCTTATTTGCTATCTCGATTCCCGCAGGCGTTAGAGGGACTTCTTTCATTCTGATATTCTTCGCTATATCGAGATCGCTAAGGCTAAGATGGTTGAAACCGTAAACCATCTCTCTTACATCGGAATAGTCGTAGAGTATCATTGCAAGCCTCTCAACTCCCAAGCCGAGATTCATTACCGGATACTCTATGCCGTATTCTGCTAAGGCTGTTGGGGAATATATCCCGAACGTCGCTATCTCAATCCACCCGTCTTTGTATTTTCGGTTGTTAGTTAAATTCGGATGATAAGCGAAAACCTCCGTTTGAGTTCCGGGGATGTAGTATTTGCTCCTCTTCTCATCTTTCCTGAATTTAAATTTCTCAAAGCCGAATTGTCTCAGTAAGGCATCAGCAACAGCCTTTCCATCATCAATGCTCACATCCTCATCCATCAGAACGCAGCTCGCCGAAAAATACGTATATAGCCGTGTTGCATCCTCTCCTTGCTCTCTTCTGAAACATCTATCTATTGAGAACAGTTTTAGAGGAAGCGGGTAGCTATCTGAAAGCTTAGAAAGAGTTATGAACCATCCGCTCGTCATGTGGCTTCTCAGAGTTAAATTTGAAGGGATTGGTTTCAGATTCTTGAACTCCGGGAAAACTTCATCAATTATCTTTAAGGCAATGTAATCCTCTGTATTCAATGCTTTCGCTATCTCATTCGACAGATCATCTCCGTCTATTAAGCCTTTTTTGTAGAGGTGCAGAACCTTCCGAAGGCATTCGTCATCAAAATCCCTTCCGAGTATATTCCTAATCTTCTCAAGCCTCTCCTCAGAAATTCCTACGTTCGGGCGTGGAAGTGTGGCGAGATAGTAGCATCTGTCGAGGACTGCTAAAGCTTCTTTGGAAAACTGCTTTTTTATGTGAACATCCTCCACTATAACGGGATTGACAACTTCGTTAAAGCCTATCCTTAGATAAGCTTCTCTCAACTTCTGAATCGTCTCGAATACCGGATGCCCTTTTCCGAAATCGTAGCTTAAGCGTGGGTAT
>CAZVXC010000058.1:0-7412 GCA_964631435.1 uncultured archaeon
TCGAAACTCTCGAAATAGCTGTCCGTAACATAGGCAAGGTTACTGAGAAGATAAAATCGATAGCTGATCAGACGAATCTACTTGCGTTGAACGCTGCGATAGAGGCTGCGAGAGCAGGAGAGCATGGGAGGGGATTCGCTGTCGTAGCAGATGAGGTAAGAAAGCTTGCTGAAGAATCGAGAAAAAGCACAGAGGAAATCGATGAGATCGTCAGAAAAGTTCAGGAGGAGACGAGGAAGGTGATAGAGGCTACAATGAGCGTCAAAACGAGTAGCACGGAAGGAAGTGAAAATATACAGGAAGCTTTGAACATGGCGAATGAGATAGCTGAGTCTGTTAATAGGATAAGTGAAATGCTTAAGTCCGTAGCAACAGTTGCAGAAGAGGGACTTGAGAAGATAGAGCTTATAGCGAAGAATTTCGAAGAGGTCGCATCGACAGCAGAAGAAAATGCGGCAAGCAGCGAAGAGACCTCTGCGGCAATAGAAGAGCAGACAGCAGCGATCCAGCAGGTCAGCATGTCGATGGAGAAGGTCAGAGAGATTGCGAATGAGACCATGAGAATGATACTTGAGAACTTCAAGATTTACGACATCGCCGGGACGGATATATCTGAGAAATACGCTACAACGATGGCTAACGGCGGCAAAAAGCTCCTCTAATTCTTTTAGGAGGTGGTAAAGTGCAGCAGCAGATGATAAGAGGGAATGATACAGTTCAAGTTATAGTTTTCAATTTGGGCGAAGAGAGATACGGCGTAGATATATCTCAGGTTAGGGAGATAATAAAGCCGACACAGATAACAAGAATACCAAACGCTCCGGACTTCGTTGAAGGTGTGATAAATCTAAGAGGACAGATAACGACGATAATAAACCTAAGGAAGAGATTCGGGCTTGAGCCAAAACCGATCGATAATAACACGAGGATAATAGTCGTCGAATATAACAGTGCCGTCATAGGGATGATGGTAGATACCGTTAGCGAAGTGAAGTATCTTTCAACATCCGACATAGAAGCTCTGCCGAACATAATAACAGCAAGAGAGGAAGCGAAGTTCCTTAAAGGAGTCGGAAAGCTGCCTGATGGGTTGTTAATTCTCATAGATTTGAACAAGGTCTTGAGCGATGAGGAAGTGGAGAGATTCAGATAACTATGGGAGAAAAAGTCCTGCTAAAAACGCCGGTGGAGGTATTTGACAAAGGGTGGATGAGGAGTGAAGCTATGATAACGGAAAAAGCGATTGCTTTCGCAGACGTAAAAATTCCCTTCAGGGAGATACAAGATATAGAATGGACGGAAATCGATGGAAAAGAGGTAATAAGGATAAAAAAAGATAGGGATTACTTCGTTCATTTCGGCAGCAAGCAGAGACAGATTTTCAGATTCTTGGCTTTCAATTTAAAATCTGATAGATTTGCCGTCTATTTCCTCTCTCCAGCGATAAGAGGGGGCGTTGTCGTCAAAGATTCGAAATGGGACAAAGGCTATCTCAGCATAACGGAAGAGGCTATATGGTTTCTATCGCCGAAGAATCAAACGCGGATCCCTTTTAACAGCATAGGCTCTGTAGGAAAGGACATAAGAACAGTTGGCAAGAAGAGGAGGGTTGTTTTAATGGTAACATACGTTGAGAAAGGCGAAGTCGTTACGAGCTTTGTTCTATGCCCGGAAACTACGCTTGAAATGCTCGAAAATTATTTAAAAGAGCTGATAGATCAGCATAAGCCCAAAGAAAAGTTATCGGAGATTGAGGAGCAGATTCTGACTATGGTTTACTCAGGCGTCGATTCTGCCGGTATCGAATCGATACTCGGAATAACGACCGAAGAACTCAACAGATACTATGACAGACTGATAAATCTCGGATTGGCTAAGGTTGTTAAGATTAGAAAGGAAATTGAGCTAACTCCTCGTGGAGTTAGCATAGTTAGCGATATTATGAAGAAATCTGCGGGGTGATCGTATGCCGAAGGTTTTGATCGTGGATGATGCGGCATTCATGAGGAAACTCCTGAAGAACATCTTGTTCTCAGGAGGATTTGATATAGTTGGCGAAGCTGAGAACGGAAAGCAGGCTGTTGAGCTTTACAAAAAATTGAGACCGGATATCGTAACGATGGATATAGTGATGCCTGAGATGAACGGGATCGAAGCTTTGAAAGAGATAAGGAAGATAGATCCGAATGCGAAGATCGTTATGTGCACAGCAGTCGGTCAGGAGCAGATGGTTAAGGCGGCGATAAAATTCGGGGCAAAAGGATACATAGTAAAGCCGTTTCAGGCACCGAAGGTTATAGAGGAGTTAAGAAAAGTAGCAGGTTCGTGAACTATGAGGGTTCTCGTTGTCGATGATTCAGCCTTAGTCAGGATGGCTGTGGCGGATATACTAAAGAAAGCAGGGATGGACGTTGAGACAGCGAAGAACGGGAAGGAAGCGGTAGAGAAGGTTCTGGAATTCAGGCCGGATGTCGTAACCTTGGACATAAAGATGCCCGTGATGGATGGATTGTCAGCGTTGCGAGTTATCATGGAAAAGAGACCCACGCCCGTTGTCATGCTAAGTTCTTACACAAAAGAGGGAGCTAAGGAGACAATAGAGGCTTTAAAGCTTGGTGCAATAGATTTCATACCGAAGCCGGATGGTGTAACCTTAGACCTCTCTTCAATCGCTGACGAGCTTATTAAGAAGGTTACAACAGCGGCAACAAGCTCTCCGGTTCACATAAGATTGCAGAATTTGAAAAAGATGAGAAGCTCCGTTGTAAGGGGAAGCTGGAAGAGGAAAGATAAGAGGTTGTGCGTTCTGATCGGTTCATCTACAGGCGGTCCAACAGCACTCGAAATGATAATTCCCCGATTGCCTGCTGATCTTCCTGCACCGGTCTTTGTTGTCCAGCACATGCCGCCGAATTTCACGAATCAGCTTGCGGAAAGACTTGACAATATTTCAGAGATCAAGGTTAAAGAGGCTGAGAACAATGAGAAAGTCAAGGACGGCGTTGTTTACATAGCACCCGGTGGTTATCATATGAAGCTCAGAAAGGCGTTGGATGTTGTCAGAATAAAGATCGTCGATGGAAAGCCAGTAAATGCTGTGAAGCCTTCCGTTGATGTTACAGCGGAGTCTGTTGTTGCCATCTACGGTGGCAATAGCGTGGGTGTGATATTAACAGGGATGGGTGAAGATGGTGCTTACGGGATGAAGAGGATAAAAGATTGCGGGGGATTCACAATTGCGAGCAGCGAAGACACATGCATAGTCTTCGGGATGCCAAAAGCGGCTATAGAGCTTGGTGCGATAAAATCCGTTAAGCCCGTTTATGAGATAGCCGAAGAGATTGTTCACGCTATAGAGGTGATGCTCGATGGATAACATGCAGGAATACAAGCAGGAGTTCTTGCAAGAAGCGAGGGAGTATCTTGATGTCATGAATCAGAACTTCATAAAGCTTGAAAACGGTGATAAAGATGCAATAAACGAAATCTTTAGAGTTGCACATACGATAAAAGGTATGGCTGGATTCATGGGATACAAGAATCTTGAAGAACTTTGCCACAAGCTCGAAAGTGCGATGGGGAGGATAAGAGATAGCGATATGCAGATAAGTAGCGATACAATCGATATAATGCTTAAAGCCGTTGATACCTTAGAAATAATGCTTGATAAAATTGAAAGCGAAGATAAAGATGATGTAGAAATTTCAGAATTAATTTCGGAGCTTAAAAAGATTGCAAGCACGGATGAAAAAGAGGAGGAGCATGAGCATGTTAATGCTGAGGATGCCAACGTTCAGGTCGATGTTGTTTTGAGCGAAGACTGCATAATGAAATCCGTCAGAGCGGCACTCGTCATCGAATCTCTAAGCGAGGTTGCTGAGATTGTAAAGACTATTCCGGATGAGAAAGAGATGGATAGCGACGTCTTCGACGGAAAATTTACCGTGCTTCTGAAAGCTAAGGAAATTGAGAAAATAGAGGAAGTCATGTCAAGAATTGCGGAAATAGATAGATATGATGTTAAGGAGGTAAAACATGAGGAGAAGAAAGCGAAGAAAAAACCAAAGCTAATAGAGACTAAGAAGGAGAGGAAAGTTGAAAGCATAAGGGTAAACATCTCTCAGCTCGACACGATAATGAATCTCGTTGGGGAACTTGTGATAAGCAAAAGCAGGCTATTGCAAATTGCAGCAGAATACGATATCCCGGAGCTTAGGGAGGCTGTTACAATAATGGACAAAGCTATTACGAGTCTTCAAGATGAAATAATGCAGATGAGAATGGTAAGAGTTGAGAGAGTGTTTAGCAAATTCCCCAGAATGGTTAGAGACCTTGCGAGGAAGCTCAACAAGAAGATCGAGTTCGTTATGGAAGGTTTAGATACCGAGCTTGATAGAACTGTTCTCGATGAAATAAGCGATCCGCTCGTCCATCTCATAAGAAATGCTGTTGATCATGGAATTGAGAGTCCTGAGGAGAGGAAAGCCTCAGGAAAACCAGAAGTTGGAGTTATAAAGCTTTCTGCTTGGAGGGAAAAGAACAACATCATAATCGAGATAGAGGATGACGGCAGAGGGCTGGATTTGGAGAAGATAAAGCAGAAAGCTATAGAGAAAGAGATAATCACGCCTAACGAGGCGGAATCCATGAGCGAGGATGAGATAAGGATGCTAATCTTCGCACCCGGATTTTCGACGAAGGATGAAGCTAATGAGATATCTGGCAGAGGAGTTGGAATGGATGTTGTGAAAACGACTGTCGAAAAGCTTGGCGGGAGTATAAAATTGATCTCCGAGAAAAATAAGGGGACTAAGATAAGGATTCATCTACCGCCGACTGTTGCGATAGTTAAATCTCTACTTGTTAAAGTCGGAAACGAGACCTATGCAATCCCGATTTCAAGTGTGATAGAGGCTTTGTATGTTACGGATGAGAATCTTAAGTATATTCACGGGAATCCATTTCTGCTTGTCAGAGGAAAGCTTATTCCCGCATTCCGCATGAGGAATCTGTTTAACATTAAGAACGGGCATGTGGATAATGAAGTCGGTATCATCGTTGAAAAAGAGGGTGAGAAATATGCTTTAATCGCAGATACGATATCGGAACAGCAAGAAATCGTTATAAAGCCTTTAACAGGTTTTCTGGCTAAGATTAAAGGTTTTAGCGGTGTTACAATTTTGGGAGATGGGAGAGTAGTTCCCATAATAGACGTTTCAAGCCTTTTGGGAGGTGAGAGACTTGCCTGAAATCGAAAAATTGGGGGAGCTTGAATTCGATACCCTGCGAGAAATCGGAAACATAGGCGTTGGAAATGCTGCAACGTCTTTATCCCAGATGCTCGGAAGAACCATCGAGATAAGCGTCCCGGAGGTTATAGTGGCGAAGATTTCAGAGCTGCATAAAATAATAGACACGGAAAGCTTGGTTGCTGGAATAGTTGTCGGGTTAACTACTGCGGAAAGCGAGCAGGCTGGGTTTTTATACATAACATTCCCGAAAGATTCTTCAGAGAAAATAGCGGAAATCTTGCTCGGAGATTGCAGCGATGAGGAACTCGTCGATTCCGCAATAATGGAGATAGGGAATATACTTTCATCATCATTCTGCGATGCAATCGCAAACATGCTCGGAACAATCTTAATTCCGACTCCGCCAAGTTACGCAAAAGATTTCGCTATCGCAGTTATAGATGCAATTATCTCGCAGATTGCTGAGAAAAGCGATTACGTCTTAGTATTCGAGACTGAGCTGAGGGAAAGGGAGAATGCGATAGAAGCGTTTGTGATGTTACTTCCGACTGAGAAGTTCATCAACTACATATTCGAATTGCTAAACATGGTGGAATGATGCATGAGTATCTGATAGGCATAGGAGAATTCAAGGTGGCGAAAGGGCTTGCTGTTTTGAAAACGATCGGGTTGGGGTCGTGTGTGGGTTTAGCTCTGTATGATCCAAAGAGAAAGATCGGTGGTTTGGCGCATGTAATGCTCCCAAGATCGCATAATGGAACTGTAAGAAGTGCGAAATACGCAGATCACGCTGTGGAGATGATGCTCGATGCTATGAAAAGGTTAGGGAGCAGAAGGGAAGATGTTATCGCAAAGATAGCCGGAGGTGCTCAAATCTTCAAACACATGACCATGGACATGCTTAAGATCGGGGACAGGAATATCGAAGCTATCAAGTCCGTTCTAAGAGATTTCGAAATAAGATTGGTTTCAGAAGACGTCGGAGGGACTCAGGGAAGATCAGTCTATTTTTTTACACAGGACGGGAAGATGCTTATTAAATACAGCAACGGTGTCGAATTATGGATTTAGCATTCAAAAGTCTGATAAATTACATCAGCAAGGAATCCGGAATAGATTTCAAGCAATACAGGGAGAATTATCTTAGAAGGAGAATAGAACTCAGAATGAAGATACTCGGAGTGAAAAGCTTGGAGGAATACATGAGGATTCTTCGAAATAACGGAAAGAAGGAGATAGATAAGCTCGTAAATACAATAACGATAAATGTAACCGAATTCATGCGGGATAGAACACCTTTCGAGTTCTTCATGCAGAAGGTTTTGCCTGAGATCGCAAGCAGGAAAAGGAAGGTTAAGAGTAACATAGTTAGATTCTGGAGTGCCGGATGTTCATGTGGCGAGGAGCCTTATAGTATAGCTATATGCGCATTGGAAACTCTTGGAAAAGGCTGGATAATCTCGATTTATGCGACTGACATAGATGATGCATGCCTTGAGATGGCTAAGGAGGGCTTTTACAAGGAATCACAGTTGAAAAATCTAAACAGATACTTGCTGAACAAATATTTCGAGAAGGAGGATGACGGATATAGGGTAAAGAGCTTTCTTAAAAGGATAGTGAGATTCAAAAAACACGATCTCACAACTGAGGAGCCTGTTTCAAAATATCTCGATGCAGTATTTTGCAGAAATGTCATGATATATTTCAGTGAGAATCAGAAGAATAAGGTCGTGAGCGATTTTTACGATTCCTTAGTTGATGGGGGGTATCTGATAATAGGGAAGAGTGAAACTCTACCATCGGAATTTAAAGAAAAATTTGAGTGTGTAAATCTCAGGGAGAAGGTTTATAAGAAAGTCCGACTTACACAGCTTCATTAACATGCAGAACGGAGTATCCCATTTTCTTGAGCTTTTCAGCCAATTTTTTGTCTGCGGTAACGTATATATCAGCCAACGAATCTGCGAGAACCAAGCAGGCTGCAACTGAGAAGTCTATTTGCAGGTTTTTGCAGAGCTTTGCGGCATTCGTTAGATGTGTGCAATCTAAGTTAACTGTGAAATACTCGAGATACCTTATCACAAGCTCAACTAACTTCACAAAATACTCCTCCTGAATTTCCTCCTTCACTATCAACTTGCAAACGTCGTATTTAAC
>CAZVXC010000059.1:0-7411 GCA_964631435.1 uncultured archaeon
TCTATAAATCTCTTCACAAAATCTATTTTAAATTTAACTTTCGGATTCAGCTTTCTCAAATTTGAAGAGGTTGTAAAACTTCCCGATGTGCTTAAAGCGAAATCAAAATCATTTTCAGTTTCAATTACAACGAGATTATTCTCAAAGCGAACTACCGGATTCTTTGCGATACCTTCGGATATTGCAAAGCCTATCACAAGTTCCTCTACGTTTTCAGGCGTGCAGAACAGCTTTATCGTCCTATTGTTCAATTTAACTTTAAGCTCGATCTCCTTTCCGATTTCTAAGGTTCTTCCGAGCCTGATTATTTCCATCGAAAATTGTTAAATCAGCATAAATTGAAATAGATTTCGATGAGAATTGTCAATTTGAGGCTCGATGAAAGGATCGTTGAAAAGCTCGATGAAATCTCATCAAAGCTTCTCATATCGAGAAGCGAAGTCATAAGGCAGGCATTGACCCTCTATCTATCTCTGATAGAGAATATAGGGTTCTATTTTAAGCCATCGCTTCTCCAGCCGAAATTTGATATTTACGAGGAGAGAAATGCTATATCCGTAGATTTGGGGAATAACGCATCTCTCACAATCTTCAATATCTCCTACGGCGGAATCGGGGAGAAAGAGATGGATTGGCTAAGAGCGGATATCAAAAGGGTTGCCGAGATAATGTCCTATCAAATAAGAGTCGAATGCATTTGCAGATTCACCGATCCTTTAGCAGTGATGGTTTCAACCGGAAACGAGATAGAATACTCATCAAAATTCTTGAAATGGTTGAAGAAGGCTTTAAAGGCGAGAATAATTCTTGTCGAGAGCGAAGAGATCGCTAAGACTAAGCAAAGCTTTTTCAACGTCAGCATAGTCGGGCTGAGGGATATGAGGATAAAAAATATTCCGAAGAGGGGAGATAAGATTTATCTCTACGGAAAGATACTGAACGGCAGAGAACTGATTAATTCGGAGTTGCCGAATATAAAGATTTTCAAAAGCCTTGCTGAGAAGGTTAAGGCAAAGGAGATAAGTTCTATATTCCCCGTAAAGGGGGACGGGCTTTTAAATGCGTGTATGTATGCTTCCGCAATCGCAGGAGGCAGATTGAAGATGTATGCGGAATCTAACTCAGGCTGTCCAGCAACTGCAGTTATAGTTACAGCTGAGAGAGAGCCTATAGACGGAGGAATTTTTGTCGGAGAGATAATTTAGATTTCAACACCGTAAACCCTTTCAACATTCTCAACGCAAATCTTATAAACGAGATCTTCTCCGAACAAATCTTTCAGTTCTCTAACCTTTCTTGGAACTGTTTTAGGCCCTAAGACTGCTCCGGGTCTATTTTTATCATCTATGTAATCCGTTTCGAGCATGAATCTGCTTCCTTGTTTTGCGGCTTCGATTGCATAGTTATCCAAGCATATCACAGATGGGAATATCCCTATCTCTTCGAATTCTTTGATTTTCGGTGGTGAAAAGTGTTTCACAACTTTATCCCTCTTAATTCTGGCTTTATCTGCTATCTCAGCTATTTCCTTTATCGCATCGTAGCTGTAGCTTTCGGTATGAATTTGAACCGCACATCCAACGTCTTTCGCTACCTCGAACGAATGGAGCATGACTTCATTGCTCAACTCCCATATCTCTTTCGAAACATTGTAATGCGGTCTCCCGCTTTTTAAAGCCACAGCTTTTCCCTCTTCCACAAGCTTTCCGGCGATTTCCAACCCCTTCTTCATTATCTCCGCCGCCTCTCTCGGTTTGAACTTATTTAGAATGGTTATCTCGGCTGGATGGACGCCTATTACAGCGAAAGCCTTTACAATCTTGTTTGCCTTCTCGACAAGCCTTATATGCGTCTCAAAAATCTTTAAAAAATCCTCAACTCTACGTATCCTTACTCCGTAATGTTTGCTCAGCAGATTTACGAGAAATACGTGTGTTCCCCCGGCGTTTTTAAACTGTTCTATCGCTTTAAGCCTCAGGTTGTTGTATATATGCATGTGGTCATCCGTTACTATCATGGTAATGTCTTCAGTGTCAAAAGATTTAAATGTTCAGGAAATGCAAATTGTTCATGAGAAAAATACTGCTCGCAGCATTAATCCTTCTTTTCATAGCCGGATGTGTTCAAAAGGGGATTGAGAAGGAAAAGGTGGAGATAACGTATTACTGCATGAACCATCCGTATTGCAAAGTTGCTGAAAAATACCTGAGAAAAGAGAAATTTCTAAAAATCGATTACTGCAATCTCAGCGATTTCGGAAACTGTTCTAAAAGTGCAAAGCAGAATATGGGATATGTTTTTACCATCCCTACGGTCATTTATGATAACAAAACTTTCAACGGGATGTTTGGCATCTTAGATTTCTTAAGGACGTTAAAAGAAGAGGGGTATGCGATCAATGTGCCGAAGGTTACTACGGTTGTTGATGATATTGTCGGTGCGGTCAAAACTTACAAATTCAGAAACTCATCCTTATTCATAAAATACTTGGAGAATTTCAAGAATAATCTGAGCGAAACGAGGGTTTTCTTCTTCTACAGTCCAACTTGTCCGCATTGCAGAGCTGTAGAGCCGTTTGTTCAAAAAATGGCTAAAAGAGTTAATGTAACTTTCTGCAACGTTAACGATATCAGAAATTGCAGTATAGATGCGAAGGTCGTTATGACTTTCTCAGGAATAAGAGGGGTTCCAACAGCTGTCGTTGTGAATTCAACATTTGAAAAAGTCTTGGTAGGAGAAAACAGCGTTAAGGAGCTTGAAAAGTGGATATAAAGATTTAAATACAGATGCCACTTAGGAACTTATATGTTCCTGATATTCGATCCGATATACATAGCGTTATCAATACTCGGATATTTCATAATGCTCGCCTTAGCGAGCCTTATAGCACCTAAGGTGGCTGGAAGACTCTCAGGGAAATTCTCGCTATACACATCAATGACATTATTACTAATCCTAATCCTATTCATAAGTGCATCCGTAATATATGCTGTGTTATTTTACGTCGGCGTTAGCATAAGTTTAACAGCGCTGATAGCATTTCTGTTAGCTATAAATATCATCATCTACCTAATTTCACCATACATGATAAATTTAAGCTACAGAGCTAAAAGGAGCGAAGAGTTGCAGAGAATTGTTGATGAAGTTGCAATGAGACATGGCATTAAAAGCAAGTTCAAAGCTGTTGTCGTCAAATCACCTCCGAATGCCTTCGCTTACGGGAACTTCTTGAGCGGAAAGTTCGTTGCGGTAAGCGATTCAATGCTGAGGTTGCTTAACGAGGAAGAGCTTAAGGGTGTTATAGGTCATGAAATAGGGCATCATAAACACAAAGACGGTGCGATAATGCTCCTCATAGGCTTGCTTCCATCTTTAATTTTCTATCTTGGCTACGCTTTGATTCGCTCATCGCTAAGCGATGACAAAAATTCGAGACAGATAGCCATTGCTGGTGTAGTGGCTGTTCTCGTAAGCTTCATAGTCCAAATCCTCGTTTTAGCTTTCAGTAGATTAAGAGAATACTACGCAGACTTCGAAGGCGTAAGAGTTGTTGGCAAAACACCAATGCAGACTGCTCTGGCAAAGATACATGCTTTCTATAAAAGCGTTCCAAGAGCTTACGATGAGGTTTCGAAAAGCTCATTCAAAGCACTGTTCATATACGCTTTCACAAGCTCGATTGCAAACCCATACATAGATTTGGAGAGCATTAAGAGAGAAAGAATAAATCCGGTGGAGGAATTCCTATCGACGCATCCTCCTCTGCCAAAGAGGTTGAGATTCATCGATTCGCTTCCATACTAATTTTTTAACCGAAAAATTTTTAATATTTAATTGTTTAAAATATTTAATGATAGTCGAGATGGCTTATTTTAAGGATGTTAAGAAAGATATAATTGCGAGGAAACTGATAAGAGTCAAAAACTTAGCATTCAAAAGCTCAAATCAGGCTTACTGGAAGGTTTTAATCGCTGACGAAGACATAATCGTCGAAAGGAATAAGATGGCGATAATCAAAATTAAAAAGATTCACCTTCCTCCCAAAAGCACCGTCGCCCCTCTTTCGATAATGAGACACGCTCTCGGGACTGTGATAGATGTTATAACAGATGTTCCGAAGAAGATCGAAGAAACGAAGGAGATAACTCATGCCTATTTCTTCTCAATCAGGGATGGGTTGATAAAGAGGGGTGATTTAATAGGGGTTATCAAAGTCTATCCAATAAACGTCGGGGAGATCGACAAGGAAGAGTATCTGGAATCCCCTGATATAAAGCCGAAGCTTGAAGAGGTTGAGGTTAGCATGGTTTATACAGCCAACGGAGAAATAAAGAGGATGAAAACGAAGATTAAGGAAACTTGGTATTCGAGATGGCATCTCGGAGAATGGAAGATGGTCATATCAGATGAAAACGTCCATCTGGCAGAAGGTGAGGCGAAGCTAATAAAGATAAAAGACATAGAGCTTGCCCCGAACTCAATTCCTGTCCCTTTATACGGTTTGAGAAATCCTTTTGGCGTTATCATAGACCTATACCATTCTGGAAAACCGAGAAAAATTGAGGAAAAGAGGATTCTAACTCATGCTATCTTCATGGCGATAGAGGATTGCGAAATCGAGAAAGGCGACTTGATAGGTGTGATGAACGTCTATGCAGTCTCAGTTGGGGAAATGATGCCAAGAATTGTCGGCTATCTGACGGAGAGAGCAAAGGGAAACATCGTTCTTAAAAGGGATGGTGAGATTATAAGGAAGAACTTCGAACACAAACCGTTTCTGTTCAAAAGAAGCATTCTGGGTTATTTAAAGCCTGTTATTGCCGCTGAGACAAAGAGGATATACGCAAATTCTCCGACGAAAATTAAGATTGAGAAGATCGATTTGCCCGCTGGTTCAATAGTCCAGCCGATGAGCGGAAGAAATCATGCGTGCGGCGTCATAATAGATATAGGCTTGAAAGAGCAGAAATACGTTGAAGAAGATAGAGTAGCAGAAGAAGCTGTTATAATATCTCCCACCGATGGCGAGATAGTGAAGAAGGATATTATAGGTGTCCTGATGCAGTATCATATCACTCCGCTCATATATCCTGAGCTGTTCGTGAGCAGATACGGCTAACTGATGAACTTTTCAAGTCTTTCGAGCATTTTCTTTATATTTTCTTTGCTCGTCGCATAGCTTATCCTCACCCAATTTGAATATCTTCTGCCGAAAGCCGATCCGGGCGTTACGGCGACGTAATATCTGTTAAGGAAATCTTGCGAGAAAGCCTCTCCGTCAGTTCGAACATCAGCGAATATGTAAAACGCACCTTCCGGTGGAGCGTAAGGGATGTTAAGCTTTTTCAAACCTTTTGATAAGATATCCCTTCTTTCCTTAAACGCTTTCACCATCTTCTCCACGAAAGACTGGTCTCCTTTCAAAGCTTCTATCGCAGCATATTGGACGAATGTCGTTGGAGATGTAACTGAATGGGATTGTATCTTCCTCATTTTCGCAATTATATCCTCGTTCGCAACGGCGTAACCAATTCTCCAACCCGTCATAGCGTATGTTTTCGAGAAAGCATTTATTGTTACAGTTCTATCGAACATTTCATCGAAGCTTGCGATGCTGTAATGCTTGCCCTCAAATATTATCTTTTCATAAACTTCATCAGATATGACGTAGATGTTGTGATCTCTTGCTATGTCAGCTACCTTCTTTAAGAAATCTTTCGGATAAACGACGCCTATCGGATTGTTTGGTGTGTTTATAATGATCATTTTTGTCTTCTCACTTACGTAAGCCTCAATGGGTGCATCTTTGAAATCCTCACTATGCGGAACCCAAACTGGTTTTCCTCCTGCAAGGAGAATGCACGCTTCATAGCTTACCCATGCCGGTTCGAGTAATATTACTTCATCCCCATCGTTAATTAAAGCTTGCATAACTGTATAAATCGCATACTTCGCTCCGACTGTAACAATAACGTTCTTAGCTCTCGCATCAATTTTGTTTTCTTCCCTTAATTTCTCAGCGATCGCTTCTCTAAGCTCAGGTATGCCTTGAGCTGGTGCATAGAACGTTTTTCCCTCTTTCAATGCTTTGTATGCTGCCTCAACGATGTTCTCAGGTGTTTTGAAATCCGGCTCTCCTACGCTTAAGTCGATGACGTCTTTTCCTTCCTTTTTCAATTCTTTAGCGAGTTCTGATAGCCTTATGGTTGCGGAAGGCTTGATCAAATCAGCTCTGCTCTTCATACTCCCTTAACCTCTTAACGAGTTTTATTGCAGCCTCAACCGCTCTTTTCGCATAATCAACCCTTTCATGAGCCGCTATCCTTCCCATTCCCGGACCACTTATTCCCAAGGCTATCGGGATGCCGTATTCCAAGCTCAAATCCATGATTTTTCTCGCTGCATGCTGTGCAACAACTTCATCATGCTCGGTCTCACCCTCTATAACACAGCCTATGGTTGCGATTGCATCTACTCTTCCCTTCTCAAGCATCTTTTTCAATGCAATAGGAATGTCAAAAACGCCCGGAACTCTTATCGTCTCAACAACTTCAGCACCGAGAAATTCTGCATGCTCCTTAGCCAGAATTTCCATCATGTAAGTTATGTCTCTGTTAAATTCAGCAACAACCAAACCGAGCTTGATTTTTTCCATGTGGCAAATTCGGGAGTCGGAGTATATAATATCTTTCCCTAAGTCTTTAAAATCTCCTCAACCTGCGTTCTTATCTTCTTGCCAGCAACCTTGCATGCATCCGGTGGTGCTTCTCCTCTCGCAATGGCGGTTGCACATTCGTAACAACTTTCATATCCGCACGATCCGCAGTCTTTTTTCGGCAGAAG
This sequence comes from uncultured archaeon, assembly GCA_964631435.1. Taxonomy (GTDB): domain Archaea; phylum Halobacteriota; class Archaeoglobi; order Archaeoglobales; family Archaeoglobaceae; genus Geoglobus. Next base: position 6,844 of record CAZVXC010000059.1, read on the forward strand.
AGAATAGATTCTCTGAACTTTCGAATCTTCCGCTTTATCGAAAATTTTTGATAACGCGGATTTACCGAATCTTTGCATCGCTGAATCTGAGAAAGATACTTTAAATCCCCATTTCTTTCGATTTCTTCTCCTTCTCTGCCTTCTCATTCCACAACCCTTCTGTTTTCCGAAAAACATGGATCGATGTTGTTGCTTCAGCATATATCTTTTTCGGTCAGCCTAAAATCTGAGTGTTTTTGATTTAAGTTTACGCTGTCGTAAATTTATTAACAGAACGGAAAGTTGCAATAAGTTTACGAAAGAAGAACAGAAAATAACGACATTAATCAAGATAAAAAAAAATTGACGTAGTCGCTATCAAGAAAATTTCTGCTTACAGAATGTAAATAGCGAGGGATTAATACTGAGAACGTTGTCAAAGTTCGTGTGGAAAAGTTGGTTTATATTGACTGCAAGACAAGATCATTCAAAGTAAAGGAGTAGTATAATCCGGTGTAGGGAACGATTAATGTTTTAATATTTATATTTCTACTGCCTTAAATAGCCTCAGAAGGCAGCAAGAAGTAAG
>CAZVXC010000060.1:0-7398 GCA_964631435.1 uncultured archaeon
GCTCTTCTGTAAAAACTATAGGCTTTGCTTTGCTTTTCTTCTTCACAACTCTAACGATATTATGCTGAGAGGCTTTCGATACATCTTCAGTCCCGTAAATCTTGCATCTTGCACAAACCGTCAGTTCGCTTCCCTCAACGAGGATTTTGTATCCCTTACCCTTTATCTCCCTACCACAAATTTCGCACTCCATCTTAACTCACCACATCTCCAATAAATTCATATAGTTGTAGTTATATAACATTATTTCGGAGACTCCCGAAAGAAAAAATATCTGGGGGAATATGATGGAAGACGCTATAGGAAGCCAACCAGTTGAGGATTTAATATTAAGATTAAGACAGCTTGAAAGAGAATATCAAAAACTTAAGGAACTTTACAGAAGGCTTGAAGATGAAAAAAGATTTGTAGAATCAGAAAGAATAAGATTCGAAAGAGAAGTTAGAAGATTAAGGAGCGAGATTGAAAGATTAAGATCACCTCCGTTAATAGTCGGAACATTGTCAGACGTCCTTGAAGATGGAAGAGTTGTTGTTAAAAGCTCAACAGGACCGAAATTCTTGGTTCACGTTTCTCAATACATCCATCCTAAGGATTTAAAACCGGGCATCAGAGTTGCCCTGAATCAGCAGACCCTCGCAGTTGTCAGCGTTTTGCCGACACCTAAGGATCCCGCTGTCTATGGTTTCGAAGTAGAAGAAAAGCCGAATGTCAGATACTCCGATATAGGTGGTCTCGATAAGCAGATCGAAGAAATAAGAGAGGCTGTAGAATTGCCGTTGCTCAAACCGAAGCTATTTGAAGAGATCGGGATCGAACCGCCGAAAGGAGTTTTGCTTTACGGCCCACCCGGAACGGGCAAGACTTTAATTGCGAAAGCTGTTGCAACGGAAACGAATGCAACTTTCATTCGAGTCGTAGGTAGCGAATTCGTTCAGAAATATATCGGAGAGGGTGCGAGGCTTGTAAGAGAGGTGTTCGATCTTGCAAGAGAAAAAGCACCTACGATCCTCTTCATCGACGAAATCGATGCGATAGCTGCGAGGAGGACAAGTAGCGATACGAGCGGTGATAGGGAAGTCCAGAGAACATTGATGCAGTTGCTCGCAGAGATGGACGGATTCGATCCACGTGGAGATGTGAAGATAATAGGTGCAACGAACAGAATAGACATACTCGATCCCGCAATACTCAGACCGGGAAGATTCGACAGGATAATCGAGATACCCATGCCGGATTTCGAGGGAAGAATACAGATATTCAAGATTCATACGAGGAAGATGAAGCTATCGGACGATGTGGACTTCGCAAAGCTTGCGGAAATGACAGAAGGAGCAAGTGGAGCTGATATAAAAGCTATCGCAACCGAAGCGGGCATGTTTGCGATAAAGCAGGAGAAAGCGAAGGTTACAATGGAAGACTTCGAAAAAGCGATAGCAAAGGTACTAAGAGGCATCAACAAGCCGATAGGCTTTGAAGCAAAGGGTGTGATGTTCGTATAGTGCTTTCGGGAGTCTCCTCACTTAAATCCCTCTTCACCAACCAAAGGAACAAACCTGACACCTCCCCATCTTCTCTTCTTAATCTTTCCTTCCTCATCTTTATCGACTATGTATAGATACTGGATGTAATCTCCGATTGGAATAACTAATCTACCACCTTTTTTCAGCTGTTTAATCAAGCTCTTCGGCACATCAGGGGCGGAAGCTGTAACGTATATTTTATCGTAAGGTGCTTCCTCTTCGTAGCCCTTGCTCCCATCTCCAACAACGACTTTGACATTTTTAATTCCGAGTTCTTCTAAGGTTTTTCTCGCTCTTTCAGCAAGCTCAGGAATTCTCTCAATTGTTACAACCTTTCCCTTTTCACCGACTATTTCTGCCACGATCGCAGCGTGATACCCGCTCCCCGCACCGACCTCAAGAACCTTGTCTCCCTCTTTTAAGTTTAGCAGTTCGCACATTATCGCAACCATATGCGGAGCGCTAATAGTTTGACCATATCCTATCGGAAGGGGATAATCGTTGTAAGCTTCGCTTATATGCTCAGGAACGAATAGATGTCTCGGTATCTTTAACATAGCTTTCGCAACCTTCTCACTTAAATCAAGTTCCTTTTTTAGCTTCTCAACCATCCTTTTTCTCCTCTCAAAATATTCGTCCATTTTTAACCCTCTCCAAATCTCTTGGTGTATCTATGTTTATTATATCTTTTTCACCTATAATGAATTTTTCTTCCCTCTGTTCGTCCAGCATCGGATCGAAAGCATTTATACCAACTCTTCTCCCGCTTTTGTAAACCATAGATGCTGCTGGAAAGTCGGAGCGTAGATAGAAACAAACAAATTCCGAGATTATTCCGCTCTTTGCTATATACAGGTCTGAATTTAGATTGAACAGCGGTTCGAATAGATTGTAAGCTTTGATGGCGTAGATCAAATCTTCCATGTATCCCTTTCCTTTAGCTCTTAAGACCTCTTTACCAATCTCTTTCAAGAACCTTTCAGTCTTCTCTGCAAAAGGGGATGTAACGAATATCGGTTGCAAGTTTGCAAGCTCAACCTCCTTAAGGATATACTCTATCAATCTCATCCCCCCGATTTCTAACATTGGTTTCTCAACGAATCCCAATCTCTTCCCTTTCCCGCCGCACATTACTATTGCGAACAGCTCCATAGGCATAGCACCGCCGCAAAAATTATGCAGTTCAATGCTCCGAGCATATCTCCATTTATTCCGCCGTATCTACTGCTTGTATAGAGCTTAAAAATGTAAAGCGTAGCAAAATATATTACGAGGGATTCTAAAGGCAGGACGGAGTAATAAATTGATAGAATGAAAACTACTGAGAATGTGAAAGCGTAAGATATGTAATCCCTCTTTCTTGCTCCGGCTATGAATTCAGAAGCCAAACCATTCCAGAGTGGCTTGGAGGAGAGCATTAGATGAAGCATTCCCTGCTTAGCCAGCATCTGAGATAGGATTATTGCGACAAAGAAATCTTGCATGCTCAGATTCATAAAGAAGTAGGATAGGCTGATTACATAGATTGTGATAGCCAAAACTCCTCCGCTTCCTATTTGCAAGTCCTTCAAAGCTTTTAATTTCCTGTCCTTAGGAGCAAAATAGGAATCCGAAAAATCTGCCAATCCGTCTATATGATTTACTCCTTCTATAAGCACGTATATAATTACCGTAAGAAGTTTGAGATCGAAATAATATAAAGGAAAGGATAAAGCAGATATAACAGCCCCGATTATTAACCCTGTTAAAGGCATGATCCAGAGGTTGTTTCTGAGCTTTTCGAAATCGCCTTTCACCTTTATCGTCGAAAAGAAGCTGAGGGATGCTTTCAGACATTCCATAGCTGTGATTCGCTATGGCGAATTTAAAGGATTTTGCTGAGCTTAATGGAGATAGTAGATTATCGCTCACTGCTAACGCCATAGAAATGGCCAATCCGGATGCTCAACGACTTTCTCCATCGATAAAGAGTGAGCTATTGTCTTTAAAGTCTCGACAAGCTTCTCACTTGTTTTCACTTTGACACTGTGAACCTTTAAAACACCTATTATCTCACCCTTCTTTATGACACCATCGAATATCGGCAGGAAAAGTGCATGTGTGATCTTCTGTGTTTCTTCAATCTTTCTCGGCCTCCCGGTTTTATAAACATCTATCACCACACCGAGTCCATGCCTCATTATAAAGAGGGGCGAAACGACAGTCTTCGGTTCCAGCGTTATTTCTTTAACTTTTACTAAACCGATCTCACCTCTCTTAACCTTCCTATCCTCATCTGCAATTAGAAGCTCCCAATTGCCATTCGGCGTTCCTTCATGACCGTGGGATGCTACGTAAACCTCTTGCCTGTATATATTACCGTTATCAGCGTAGACCAGTTTCGCTTTTACCTCTTTCTCTAATAGCTTTGGAGCGATCTTCTTAGTTGCTATGTGATGGACTGAAGCAACCTCCAACAAGTCTCCTTTCTCTATCTTACCATCTCTAATGGCAACAAAAACGGCTTTTGAGACAGTTTTCGTATCTTCAACTTTCCTGTAGCTTTCACGTAACTTGACTTCCAAAACATCTCCGAGTGCGTTCCTCATCACATATAATGAGTCGAGGATTGTATTTTCAGGTATCTCTATCTCTTCAACATCTATCGTATATATTTCCCCTTTTTTAACCTCTAATTCTGACGCAGCTATTATTGGAACGTATTCGTAGATGAAAGTCTGAATGTAATTGTAGTTTTCAAATTCGATTTTCTTTCTTACGATTTCATCGTTTTCAATATAAACGAGATTCACATTCTCTTTCTTTTCTGGAATCATTTTAGAGGGTTTTTTACCATTGATCTCGACGTAATAAACCTTCAGAACACCTAAGAGATCGCCTCTCCTTATGTCGCCATTACGTATCGGAAGGAAAACGGCTTTGTCAAATTCCTTCCTCTCTTCAACCAGAGGTGGTTTTCCAAATGTGCATAGCGTAACGGGGACTCCGATTTCATTTCTGAAAAGCTTTAAGTAGGAAACCATCGTATTTTCTGGCAGAATTATCTTCTTTATCTTGATTATTTCAGGTTTACCCTTTTCAACAATTTTATCTTCATCAGCAATTATGGGCTGCCACGTTGCCTGTTGAGAAATTCTGTATTTGAAAGATTTAACTTTAATCGGCTCCTTGATTAATCTACTATAATCTTCATCCCAATAAACTATCCAGCTTCTCATTATATCACCTAAAATTATATTAAACTGCTCTGTTGAAAAAGATTATGATAACAGATGTAATTGTGTCAACGATTGCGAGGGTAACGAAGAGATTGCAGTATTTAGACTGATTATAAAGAATTGGTATAAATCTGCTAGACAGAATAAACTTACCTTAAGCAGTTATTCTACCATTTATAGGCTTATACGGTAAAAGACAGATAGTAGAAACAGTCTTCTCCGTAATTAAGCGTAGATTTGGAGATCGCATTACTCTAAATTCGTCGAATTTTCCCTCATCCCCACTGTTTGCAATATATGGGGATTCTTTATCCCATCCTACCTACTACGCTTTCTTCATTTCTCTTACTTAATCCTTATTCTCAACAGAGCAACTGGAGGTTGTTATTTCGACAGTCCTAGGAATAGTGTTAATTAATTCTAATTATACCCCACAACAGTCAATAGGCATTTCTATCTCCACCATTGATAATATGTTATTCAATACCCAGACTTTGCGAGCTATCAGAATATTCAGCAGAATTCCGTAGCTGTTTGGAAAGAATAAATACAACCAGAAATACTTACCATACCATGTGAACTCTACGACGATTTCAGTGGTATCAAACTAACTATCAGATGGTGGAGAACTATTAAATTAAAAGTTCTGGTAAAGTATAATAGCTGATTATGATATATTATGTAAAGCTGAGCGGCGATTGCGGGTATCATCAGCAGATAAAACAAAAATGGCTGCACTATTTTTAAGACGGGAGTCATCATCCTTAGTCAATCCGTTTGCAGAATTTCCGCTATCTTTAACCTCAACAATGATGAATATGCTGTTTGGAGAGTTATAATAACCAGCATCAGCTGGATTTGACTACGTTGGTGATGTTATGTTAACGAAATACTGTATAGTTTCAAACTGGTATTTCAAGTCATTGTAGCCGAGTTTTGGGGATAGATCGTCTTTTAAAATTTCAAAGTACCACTCCACTATCCATGGATAAACTGGAGGAGTTGTCCAAGGTTCATCTATTAATTCATACCAAGTTACAAAAAGCAATTCATACTGATTAGCTTTTTCTTTTATTGCTGGAATTGCTGTGTTAATAAATTCTCGTTGCTTTTCTTCCGTATGTGAAATTGATTCATAAGTTGAGAAAACCCATCTCCATCACCACTGCTTGCTTTCCGTATTCATTCGCTATCTCAAACAGAGCATCAAGCTCACTCCAATGATCGTAATTTTCATCACTCCATGTTCCGGGATAGTGGTCTATTGCGATGATATCTATGCATTCTCCGGCTTTATTGAGTAAGTCCCTTACCTGATTTTTCCAAGTTGATTCACAATTGGCGTCAACAAAAGCGTTCACAATCGTTATATAGCTGTGATCGTGCTGGACTATTCCATCGTGTAGAGCCTTAATATAATCGGCATCGTGATTAGTATCAATTAAATCTGGGATGTGATTGAATTCGTTGCTAAGCTGGTAATAATATATTTCGTCTCCGAGTTCTTGGGCAATCTTTGAGGCGTATTCCTTTGCTTCATCCAAAAACTCCTGAGTTGGTATGTATCCCCGAATAATGTAACTGTTTTTCTCAACCACGTTTCTAACAGGTATTTTGTGCTCTCTTACAAATTTGATGAAATCTTCCTTTTTCATTTTCGATGGGATTTTTGTATTCGCTCCGTTAATCACGATCTCGCTCATAAGTGCCGGTTCCTGAAGCAAATCTATTGCCCAATTTGGAAAGCCGCTACTTCCAAATATAACGTCTATCCCACCCTTATAAATTCTGTCTATAATCGTCCTATGATGGACAAGTTTCAGATTTATTTACATCACCATAAATCATCTTCGTAAACTATCATTATATATAATTTTTGTGTAATTTTTAATACATAGTTGTAGAGTGATGAATAGAGAATATTTCAGATATATAACCCAACTCTTACAGCCTACTCAGTTATATATACCGGTGTAACAATAGGTTGTGAACTGTGGTATTCTGAAATAATTTCACTCAAACAACCACCTTCTATGTTCAAATACTCTCTTAGCATGTACTCGTTCCTCCTTACCCTTTCTGCCGAAAACAAGGTCGATGAGTCTCAATCCCTCCAGCGAGTAAGTTATTTTAAGAAATTCCGTCTCATCACAGGATATGCTCTTGACGTCCTTCTACTGCTTCTCCTTTCCCAGGTCACTTGAAGAACGTCTTCAGCGTCTTTTTGATTTCCCCAACCGTATTCTTCGATAGTTTACCTCTGTTGGCCCTCATTTGAAACGTGTTGATAACCTTCCTGACGTCCTTCTTTTCGAACTCGTCGTGGTTCCTGTCGGATACCTCTCCGATCCTTATCAGCTTGTAAACGTAGCTCGTTGTTCTTCCGATGAAAAGCCCTTGCGAGAGCAGATACTCTGCAAACTCTTTAACTAAGTAAAAATCGTAATCGTTTAAGTGCTTTTCAGCTAGATTGAGAGCTCTCGCCACCTCGTCATTTCCGTAAACCATTAAATAATACCTCCCACAAAAAGAGATTTATACTCAGAGGGTAATAACGAAGTATAGGGTAGTTGACTACCCTTGACTGGCCCGGATGGGGTAGTGGTTATCCTCTGGGACTGTGGATCCCAGGAGCCGGGTTCGAATCCCGGTCCGGG
>CAZVXC010000061.1:0-1164 GCA_964631435.1 uncultured archaeon
GTCATCGGAGCCTTAATAACATTTCAGCAAAACAGCGGGCTTATAAGGAGATGCGAGATATGTAACAGAGTTTTGAGCAAAGGCATCTGCCCCATTCACGGGAAAGTTAAAGGCTACGATGATCTCAGGATTAAGGGTGTTCTTGATGACGGAGAAAATGTGTATGAGATAATTCTGAATGAAGAAAACATAAAGAATTTAACGGAAATAGGTCTGAAGGAGGCGATAAAGATTGCTCAGGAAAACCTCGATAGAAATGCAGTCTTAAACGAGCTGAGATCGAAATTGCTCGGAAGATACTTTAAAGTTAAAGGGATAAGAGGAGGGAGGTATCTAATAGTTAGAGAGATCGAGTTTTACAAGCCGAATATAGAGGAGTTTGAAAAGTTACTGGAGGTATTGGTATGATAAGGAAGAGGGAAGTTGCGAAAAGGGTTTTTGCATACGAATTAACCAGATCGACTCATCAGATCGAAGAGGAGGGGTTGAAATACGTCCTGATACCAACTGGAGAGAGAGTAAACAGGATTTTTAGCGTTGCAGTTCTGCTTGATAAAGAAGAGGTCGGTGCAGACACAAATCTCTGGAGATTGAGGCTTTCCGATCCTACGGGATCATTTTACGCATTCGTCGGGAAATATCAGCCGGATGCTCTCGAAGTTGTTGCAGACATAAATGTCCCCGAACTCGTTGCTCTCGTTGGAAAAACGAGAATTTTCGAAGGAGTTACGAGAAAACTCGTTTCGATAAGACCTGAAAATATTGCCGTAGTTGATATTCCGGTTAGAGATTACTGGATAATTGAGACTGCAAAGAGAACGCTAAGCAGGATAAAGAACATGGAGAAGGATGCGAACGATGATGTGAAGCTTGCGAAACAAATTTACGATCCCGATTTGAACGAATACAGGGAGATGGTTAAGAAGGCACTTCAAACGGTAAAAGAGGACTTGGAAATGATAGAGAAGGTTGAAGAAAGGGAGGAAAAAGAAGAAGAAGAGGAAGAAGAACTTGGCTTCACTGGATTCGAATTTGAGGAAGAGGAATTCGATCTATCAGACCTTCTGGAGGAGTAAGAATGGCGAAGAGAGTCTCAGCAATCTCGACATCTCTAATAAGAAGGATGTTCGAGATCGCTGAGAGAGCTAAGAAAGAGGGAAGAGA
>CAZVXC010000061.1:1174-6397 GCA_964631435.1 uncultured archaeon
AATCTATCGATCGGCGAACCGGATTTCGATACGCCTATGGAAGTAATAGAGAAAGCTTACGAATACATGAAAAAGGGATACACGCATTACTCATCAAATCTCGGCTTGGATGAGTTGAGAGAGCAGATAGCAGAGAGATACGGTGTAGATGCCAATGAGGTCATGATCACAGTCGGTGCGAGTGAAGCTTTGCTTAACGCATCCTTAGCATTCATAGAACGCAACTCAACAACCTTAATCCAATCACCCGGTTTTCTCTCGTATTTCACATACGCAAAGCTTTGCGAATCGAAGATTTTCGAGTTGAAAACGCATAACAACGATTTCAAGTTATCTGCTGAGAAACTGGGAGATATTCCGAAAGATGCCGGTGTGGCTTTCATAAATTATCCGAACAACCCTACTGGAGCTGTTATGAACGACAAGGAGCTTAGAGAGGTTTACGAAGTCCTTTACGATAGGGGTGTGGTTGTCATAAGCGATGAGGTTTACGACAGGATTTATTACGATGTCAAGCCCGGTAGCTTGGCTGGAGAGGAGAATGCTATCGTTATTAATGCGTTCTCAAAAACCCTTGCAATGACCGGATGGAGGATAGGGTTCGTTATAGCAAGGAAGGAATTTATCGATGAGATGCTTAAGGTTCACCAAGTTAACGGAGTTTGTGCACCAGCATATGCTCAGAAGGCGGTAGCGGAAATTCTCGAAGAGAAAAAGGATGAAAAAATTGTGGAGGAGATGGTGAAAGAGTTCAGAAGGAGAAGAGATTACGTATATAATGAGCTAAGAGAGTATTTCGAGATAACCAAGCCGGAAGGGGCATTCTATATGTTCCCCAAGGCGTATAAAGGATTCGTTGAGGATATTCTCGCTGATAAGGGAATAGCACTAACCCCCGGAGAAGCGTTTGGGGAAGGTAGCGAGAGCTACTTCAGGCTATCTTATGCGACATCGATGGAAAATCTAAGGAAAGCTGTTAGCAGAATTAAAGAATTTCTTAGTTAAATTTTTTAATCGAAAATATCAATGCTTAAGGAATGATCGACGTAGCGAGGATAATAGCTGAGGAGATAATAAGAAATAACGTTTCAGATAAGAAGGAAGTATCGAGAATCAAGAGAAGAGTTGCAAAGAGATTTAATCTTAGCAAAATCCCTTCAGATGCGGAAATATTGAAATCCGTTAGAGGTGAAGATTATTATCACAAATTAAGAGAAATTCTGAGATTAAAGCCTGTAAGGACTTTAAGCGGGGTTGCTGTTGTGAGCGTTATGACCTCTCCGGCTCCATGTCCTCACGGAAAATGCATACCATGTCCGGGAGGTGTTGAATTTAACACGCCTCAAAGTTACATCGGATTTGAGCCGGCTGCTCAGCGCGGAAAACAGCACAACTACGATCCGTTCAAGCAAGTTTATTCGAGGCTGAGAGAGTTGAAGGAGATAGGACATGAGGTTGATAAAGTCGAGATAATCGTTATGGGCGGAACTTTTCCGGCGAGAACTAAGGAATACAAGGAGAGATTCATTCTCGGAATATACAGTGCATTAAATAGCTTTGAGAGAGAAACTAAGCATTATACCGATTTGGAAAAGGCTAAGGAAGATAATGAGAGGGCTAAGGCGAGATGCGTCGGGATGACGTTCGAAACCCGTCCTGATTATGCTAAGGAGGAACATATAATTGAGATGCTTCGCTACGGCGGGACGAAAGTTGAGATCGGTGTTCAAAGCGTTTATGATGACGTTCTCGAAAAGATTAACAGGGGGCATAACGTAAAAGACGTTGTAGATGCAACGAGGAAATTAAGGGATTCCGCTTTTAAAGTTGGATATCACATAATGCCCGGTCTTCCCGGAAGTGATTTTGAAAGGGATTTGAAGATGTTCAAAATTCTCTTCGAAAACGAAGATTTCAGACCGGATTATCTGAAGATTTACCCGACCTTAGTTGTAAAAGGGACTAAGCTCTACGAGATGTATGAAAGAGGAGAATACAGACCTTACACGACAGAAGAGGTTGTAGAGCTTATTGCGAGAGCGAAGAGGCATATACCCGAATACGTCAGAATTCAGAGAATACAGCGGGATATACCTGTTGATAAAGCTATCGGATTGGATAAGGGAAACATCAGGCAGCTAATCCACGAAAGATTAAAGCAACTTAATTATTCGTGCAGATGCATAAGATGCAGGGAGGTCGGACATAAGCTTGGATATTACAATGAATCTGATTTCGAAGAAGTTATCAGGAAATATAAGGCATCAAACGGAGTGGAATTCTTCATATCCTACGAAGATAAAGCGTCCGACGCATTAATAGGATTCATAAGGCTGAGATTTCCGAATAAGCCGTTTATAAAAGCTCTCGAAGACTCTGCATTAATAAGGGAATTGCATGTTTACGGAAAAGCTTTGGGAATAAGCCAGAGGGATGAGAAGGCGTTTCAACATAAAGGCTTCGGAGAGAAGTTGCTTAGATTGGCTGAGGATATTGCGAAAGATGAGTATGACAGAATAGCCGTCATAAGCGGCGTCGGTGTCAGAGATTACTACAGAAGGTTCGGATACGAAAAGGAGTTTGAATATATGGTTAAAAAGCTATAAATTCTTTGAAAACTTCGTTACCTTTCCGAGAACGTTGATAGCCGTAATAATATCCCTATACACAGGAAAGCCGTTGAGTTCGTATTCGTTCTTAAGTTTGAATACGAGTTCTCTTCTCCCTTCTATGACGAAGTAGATAGGTTTTTTGTATTTCCTGAATTCTTCAAAATCGGGTTTGTATATCAAACCTTCCCCCCAGCTTTCGTTTGCGAGAACAGCTACCGCTAAGGAATCAACGTTCTCATCTTTCAGCATCTCTTCTATTGCAACGTCGTAAGCATCAATTCCGAAGAATTCTACGCTTGGCCATATATCTAAGGGATTGTTTATGTTATGCCATTCCGGCGTTACATCCCTTATCTTGCTTACAGCTCTCTCGCTGAATTCTGCGAGTCTGAGTTTGTTGAGATAGACCGCATCAGCTCCCTGAACGCATCCTGAGCCTGTGTAGTGAATCACCGCAACTCTATCTCCCGATGGCAAGGGCTGGAATGCTATGGCTTTCGCAACATCTATCATCTCCTCGAAACTGTAAACCCTAAGGAGATTCGCCTGCTCGCATAAAGCGTTGAACAAATCGTCATCTCCGCAAATCGATGCAGTATGGCAGAAAGCCGCTTTCTTCCCGAATTCCGTTATTCCGCTTTTAAAAAGTATTATTGGCTTGCTCGATCTCTTAACGACTTCGTAAAAAGCTCTTCCGTTCCTTATTCCTTCCATGTAAATTCCTATAACCTTCGTCTTCCCATCACTCTCAAGGAAATCTATCACTTCGTAATCCTCGACATCTATTTTATTCCCCATTCCTACGACTTTGCTGAATCCTACGCTCGGATGGTTCGACATCACGTTATCCATCATTAATCCGAGAAACAGACCTGTCTGGGCGATTATGCTTATATTTCCCGGTCTTATCTTAGGTATTATTGCGAACGATGTAATCAAGCCGTTGTCGGTATTGAATATGCCCGTCGTATTCGGGCCGAAAATCCTTATTCCGCTTTCCTTGGCTATCCTTATAACCTCTCTCTCGTATCTCTCTCCTATTTCTCCCTCCTCGCTAAATCCGGAGCTTACGATTACAACGCCTTTAACGCCTTTCTCCGCACAATCCCTCATCACTTCCGGAACTATGTTTGCCGGAACAGCTATTATAGCAAGATCTATCGAATCTTTTATAGCCGATATATTCGGATAGCATTTTATTCCGAGAATTTCCTTAGCGTTCGGGTTAACTAAGTATATCTTGCCTTTGAAATAATTTTTCAGATTCATAACGATGTTATATCCCGGCTTTCCTTCGGTTCTCGATGCACCGATTACCGCAACGCTCTTCGGATAGAAAAGTTTGCTGATATCATCTAAGCTATAATCGAACTTTCTCTTCTCTCCGATTACGATGCGGGCATCTGCAACAGCGTAGCCGGTATCATATACGAAGACAGGATTCAAATCCATCTCAACTATACTCTCCTTTTCGACAACTTCGTTAAGCTTAACTATCAAATCGATTAACGAGTCTATATCTCCTCTTAACCCTCTGTATCCTTTCAGAATTTTGTATCCTCTGATGCTCTCTATCATCTTCTTAGCATCATCTCTCGTTAAAGGCAGAAGTCTGAAGGATACATCTCTAAGGATTTCAACGAAGACACCACCTAAGCCGAACATTATGTAGCTTCCGAATTGATCGTTTTCTGCCACGCCGATTATCACTTCTATTCCCTTTTTAAGCATGGGTTGAACATTAACCCCCTCAGCATTTGGAATCGAAATCAGCTTTCTAAAAGCCTCACGAACCTCTTCATCGCTCTTTAAATCCAGTATCACACCACCCACATCGCTCTTGTGAATTATGTTTCGGGATGCGACTTTCATAGCAACAGGGTAGCCGATGCTTTTCGCAGCATCTACCGCATCGCTCTCATCCTTAACAAATATGCATTTCGCCGTCTTAATGCCGTATCTTTCGAGCAATTCCTTAGATTCGTGTTCAAGCAATAGCATAAGTTTTTGTTGGAGCTGAAATATTTAATTATTTCCAATGAACGTTAACGTAACGTTTTTTGACGAAGCATTAACTTTATTAAATCATCTCTTAAACCCCCTTTAATGAGACTTCCACTCTACATCGAATTTTCCGGGAAGAATGTTCTGATTATCGGTGGAGGAGGAGTTGGGACGAGTAGAGCGAAGAAGTTCAAAAAAGCCGGAGCTAATGTTAGGGTTCTAAGCCTCGAATTCAGTGATGAGCTGAAGAAGATGGATGTCGAGCTTATAAGAGGAGATGCAAGGGATAAAAGACTTCTTGAAGAAAATATAAGGTGGTGCGATCTCGTTACTGTCGCTATAAACGATGTTAGCTTGAACGATGTCGTTATTAAGCTTGCTAAGAAGCATAAAGCTCTTGTTAATCTCGCTAATGATGCAATTAAAACCGAAGTTGTAATCCCGTTCGACGATGAGGTTAGTGGAATAAGGTTTGCTGTAACTACAGAAGGAAAGAGCGGGATAGTTGCGAGGATTATAAAGAATAAGATTCACGATCTGATAGAGAAAGATAGAGAATCGCAGAATCTGTTGAAAGCTATGGAATTCCTTAAGAGCTACATGAAGG
>CAZVXC010000061.1:6407-7289 GCA_964631435.1 uncultured archaeon
CATGAAGGAGCATGAGATTCCGATAGATGTCAGAATGAAGATGTATTTCTCGATAAGCGGTGATGACGTTTTCAAAAAACTTGTGAACGAAGGAAAGGTGGAGGAGGCTAAGAGATACGCATTAAAATTTTTGAAGGAATACATGAGCGGAAAAAGGGAGATAGATGAAAAGGTTGTAAAAATCGAGTTTTAAGGTGTCTTCATGCTTAGAATTTTGATGGAAGCACAATACAATCTTCCTCTGACAGAAACGCCGTTTCTTCATCTTGCCGAGAATCTTAAGATGAGCGAAGAGGTTGTTATCAGGGATTTAAGGCTTTACAAAGCTAAGGGGATAATAAAGAGAGTTGGGCCTCAGCTAAATTACAGGGCATTCAAAAAGATCAGATTCGCCGCCCTCGTCGGTGCGGATGTTAGTGCGGAGAAGCTAAATGAGACTATAAAAAGGATAAATTCTGAAAGGAATGTGAAACACAACTTTCTCAGAGAACATAATACCTACAACCTGTGGTTCACGATAAAGGCTGAGAGCAAAGAGGAGCTTTTTGAAAAGACGAAATCACTGATGGATGCATGCGGAATAGGTAATTACGTCGTTTTACCGAGCAAGAAAGTTTACAAGATGGACGTGAAATACGATTTATATAAAGGGGTTTCCTGGAGCGAGAAAATTGATGAAAGGGATGTTGAGAGAGCTGAAGACTTAGGCTTGGATTCTAAGCTTCTGATGGATATGGAGAGGAATTTTGGAATTGAAAAAAGGCCGTTCAAAAGATTTGCGGATAAATACGGTTACAAAGAGAGCGAGCTTGTCGATCTCATCGAGAAAAAAAAAAAAAAGAGAATAGTTAGAGACTTTTATGCTGTATTGAATGGTCAGAA
>CAZVXC010000062.1:0-7264 GCA_964631435.1 uncultured archaeon
AGCTACCCCACAACTCCTGCTTTGAATTCCTTGAATTCCTCTTTTATCAATCCGATTATGGCATTTCTCTTCTCTGCTATCTGTTACGCTTCCACAATCTCACTTTTTTATATTTCCAGTATTAGCTAACAAACTCTCGGTATCGGATCCGACACTGGCGGCGGAATAACTCTCTGAGTTCCTATTCTTGTTTCCATCACAACCTCCTCAAATTTCGATGTCGCATATCCGATTATCTCCGCATCTCTTTGCCCACACCTCTTCAATTCCCTTAGAACATCTTCAGCCATCTCAGGAATCGCCGCTATCAGCACCTTACCTTCATTCGCCATAGCTAACGGATCAAGTCCGAGTAGCTCGCAGAAACTCAGCACCTCATCCCTTATCGGTATCCTCTCTTCCTCTATTAATATCCCGACACCGCTTTTGCTTGCGAATTCATTTAACGCCGCCGCAAGTCCTCCTCTTGTCGGGTCTTTCATCGCAACTATTCCTCCTTTCAGCAAGACATCTTTTAGGAAAAGCCACACAGGGAAAACGTCAGATTTTATTTCGGTATCGAAACTAAGCCTTTTTGACATTATAGCCGCTCCATGCTCCGCTATATTCCCGCTTACAATTATCGCATCTCCATCTTTCAATCCGCAATCTCTAACCCATCTAAACGGATAATCCCTGTATTCTCTAATGATGTTGATGTTCGTTTCAAGCTCCTTGCATCTAATTCCGACTGCGGATGTATTTACCATTATTCTCACATTCAAATCTACAACTTTCGTATCTCCCGTGATAATGCTACCCTCTATCCTTTCAATCCATCTTGTCATCTCATTTAAAATTTCCTCGAATTCTCTTAAGCTGAATCCGTCCTGAATTATTAACGAGAGGGAAAAGTAAGATGGCTTCGCCCCCATTACAGAGAGGTCATTTGCAGTTCCGCATATTGCGAGAGAACCTATGTTACCTCCGGGGAAAATGGGCGGATCGACGACGTATGAATCCGTTGTCATCACAAACTCAGGATGGAAATCTGTTGAGTCCTCCATATCCGATAGCTTTATTTCGAAAACCCTGTTATCGAATCTCGAAAAGATGTGTTTCTTCAGAAATTCGTTCATATATCTTCCACCAGCTCCATCTTCCTTTCTTACTATCATCCCATCACCTCATACAGTTTTACCGAAAAAAGCTGACCGAAGCTTATACCGTTATCTCCGGCGGGATATATTTCGTTAGTGTATAGATCGCTCTCTATGTATCTCTGCAGAAGCTTAGAAATGAACCTGTTGTATGCGACACCACCGCTCAAAACAACGGGACAACCTTTTTTCTTTGCGAACCTATTCGCAATCTCAGCAAATCCCTTAGATAAGTAGTCGAAGATTTCGTATGCTATAACGCCTCTGCTCTCACCTTCAATGTATCTTTCCGCAAGCCTCTCTACGAAGTCTTTAACGTTCAAAACGTATATTTCCCCTTTCCTGCTTTTATATGAATCAAAAGGCGTTATATATCTCGACTCCTCTTCCTTCTTAACAATCTTCGGCTTTGTATCACAGTAATGCTCCTTTGCAACAGCTTCGAGTTTCATAGCGGGTTCACCTTCGTAGGTTCTTTCGAAGCAGATTTCGAGCATGGCTGAAATCGCATCTAAAACCCTTCCGCATGATGTTGTTAATGCTCCGAAATCGAGGGCATTAAGAATCTTTTCGTAATCTATGAACCTGCTGTAATATTCGAGCAAATCTGTTCTATCAGCTAACAACGCGATAAGAATCCTGAGAGGGAATTTTGTGGCAACATCTCCACCAACAAGTCTGAAGCTTTCCAGTCTGCCTATTCTTCTGAAATCGAGGTTTTCCATATCGATATACAGAACTTCGCCTCCCCAAATGTTGCCATCCATACCATATCCTACGCCATCGAGGGTTATTGCGACAGCTTTACTCAATCCCTTCTCACCCATCGCAGAAAAAGCGTGTGCGAAATGATGCTGGAGTTTTAGGTGTGGAATATTTTCCTTCTCCGCAAACCTCTCGGCAAAAATTGTTGTGTTGAATAAAGGATGCATATCTGAAATTATGAGATCAACTTTTTCGAGTTTCAAGAATTCCCTGAAAAAGCTTACGGCATTTTTGAAGAAGAATTCATAGGTTTTGAAATTCGATGTATCGCCGATGTATTGAGATATAACGGCCTTACCATCTTTTAAAATTCCGATCGAGTTGTAAAGCTCCGCTCCGACGGAGATTGCGTTAAACTTGGAATCGATGCTAAAGAACCTCGGAACAAACCCTCTAGATCGCCGAATAATCATCCTTCTGTCCCCGCAGAATTTTATGACTGAATCATCGACCCTATTTTTAATTTTAAGATTATGTGTTAAATAGCCGTCAAGCTTTATTTCGAAAACGCTCTCATCTATGCACATCGGCTCTCCTGGAAGATTTGCGGAAGTCATAACGATGAAATCGCCGCTCAGATAATTGAAGAGGATGTAATGTGCCGGGGCATACGGTAACATTAAGCCTATCGTATCGAGACCCGGTGCAACCTCTTTAAAGCTATCTCTATGCTTCTTCCTGAGTATGACTATCGGTCTCTCTACGCTTTTCAAAGCCTCCTCTTCCATGTTTGAAACGTGAGCAACCTCTTTTATAGCTTCAATATCCCTCGCCATTACTGCGAATGGTTGCTGAGGTCTCCTTAAAATCTTTCTAAGCCTTCTTACGATCGCATCATCAGTCAGGCAAGCGATGTGATATCCGCCTATGCCTTTGATCGCTATTATCCCGCCACTGTCAATAACCTTCGCCGCTCTCTTAAACGGCTCTTTATCATCTCTCTCTTCACCGACGAAATAATATCTCGGCCCACAAATGGGGCATGCAATTGATTGAGCGTAATACCTCCTGAATTCTATCCCCCAGTATTCCTTCTCGCATTCATCGCATAAAGGAAAATCTCTCAGAGTTGTGTTTTTCCTATCGAATGGCAGCTTTTCAACTATCGAAAATCTCGCTCCGCAGTTTGTGCATGAGATGAAAGGATATAGATATCTCCTATCTTTCGGATCAAACAGCTCAGACAGACATTCATCGCATATAGCCATATCAGGAGGGGGAAGAGATAATTCGCTTTTACCACCACTCTCTACAATTCTAAAATCTGAAAAGTTTAAATCTTCAATTTTCTCAACTTTCACATCATCTATAACAACTGCGGGAGGCTTCTCAGAATGGAGGCTATTCAAAAATTCCTTAACCTTCGAATCTATCACGATCTCAACAGAACCATCTCCTGTATTCTTAACGTAACCCTTCAATCCGAGCTTGAGAGCTATTCTGTGAACGAAAGGTCTGAAGCCAACGCCTTGAACAACGCCTCTCACGGTTAATTTATACATACAGTATGGATTATGGAAAATTTTTTAAGGATATTGCTCCAAGCTCTTATGTGCATGAAATGAGCTTCGCAGAAGCTATCATTTCTAATGTGCTAAAATTTGCACACGAAAAAAATGCGAAAGCCGTAACTCGCATAAAGGTTCTGATCGGCGAGCTTCTATTAATAAACCCTGAGCAGCTTAAATTCTGCTTCGAAGTTGCAAGTAAGGGAACGATAGTTGAGAATGCGGAGCTTGAAATCGAAATAAAGAAGGTAGAAGCAAGATGCACGAATTGCGGAAAAGTGTATTACGGGTTTAAGGACTATTTATGCGAATGTGGCGGGCTTTTGGAATTTAAGGACGGTAAGGAGTTCATACTTGAAAAAATTGCGATGGAGGTGTAGATATGCATCTTCATGAGCATGAATTGATGCATGACCTGCTTTCTGAAAATAAGAAGCTTGCGGATGAGAATAGGGAATTTTTGAAAAAGAGAGGTGTTATCGCGATAAATATAATGGGTGCCATAGGCTCCGGCAAGACTCTGCTCATAGAGAAGACTATTGAAAGGTTAAAAGATGTGAGAATAGGAGCAATCTTAGGCGATGTCGTGGGTAAAGCAGATTACGAGAGGGTTGCCAAGCATGGCATAAAGGCGGAGGCGGTTAATACAGGAAAGGAATGCCATCTCGATGCCCATCTAATATATCACAAGCTCAAAAAGTTCGAAGATGTCGATCTGATACTCATCGAGAACGTCGGAAACCTTATATGTCCCGTAGATTTCGATTTGGGCGAGAATTACAGGGTTGTTATGGTGAGCGTTACTGAAGGAGATGACGTTATTTCAAAGCATCCTGAGATTTTCAGATTGGCCGATGTGATCATAATAAATAAAATAAGACTCGCCGACTTCGTTGACGTCAACTTGGACAAGCTTGTAAATGATGCTAAGAGGCTTAATCCAAAGGCGAGGATAATAAAGATGGATTTAAAGGCTGGAGACGGTTTTGAGGACTGGATCAGCTTTTTGAAGGATGTGATGGGTGATGTGCTTAGCGATACCGGGAAGAATTGAGGAGATAAGATATCCTATTGCGAAAGTCGATTTTAACGGTCTTAAAAAGGAGGTCAGAATCGATCTCATAGACAACCCCAAGATAGGGGATTACGTTTTAGTCCACGTAGGCATGGCGATTCAGAAAGTCGATGAGAATGAGGCGAAGGAGATAATAAAGTTATTCGAAGAGATTTTGGAAGATGAAAGCGAATATTAAAAGGTTCTCCGAAAAGATTAGGGAGCTTAGCAAGGGATTCGATAGGATCAGGATAATGCATCTCTGCGGAACGCATGAGGATACTATAACGAGGTTCAATCTGAGGTCTCTGCTTCCGAATAACATAGAACTCATAAGCGGCCCAGGTTGCCCGGTTTGCATAACTCCGGATACGGATATACAAATGATCTTCCATCTGCTTTCAAAAGAGGACATAATTTTAACAACATTCGGAGACATGGCGAGAGTGCCTTACAACGGGAAAACGCTGCTAACGTTCAAATCTAAGGGATACGATGTCCGCATAGTTTACAGCGTATTCGATGCCTTAGAGATTGCGAAGAAATCAGAAAAGCCTGTTGTTCATTTCGCAATAGGTTTTGAAACAACGATGCCATCGACAGCTTTAGCTGTCATAGACGGCATAGACAATTTCTACGTATTTTCCTCCCATAGATTCTTTATTCCAGCAATATATCACCTTTGTGAGAATATAAGGGTTGATGCATTCATAAATCCGGGACACGTCTCAACGATAATCGGAGTTAAGCCTTACGAAGACGTTCTGAAGAAATTCGGCATTCCTCAGGTAATAGCCGGTTTCGAGGCTGAAGACGTTCTTCTCGCCATATACATGCTCTTAAAATCTATGGCTTCCGATGAAATTGCTGTTATAAATGAATACAAAAGAGCAGTAAGATACGAAGGAAATCTGAACGCACAGAAGGTTATGAATGATGTTTTCACAACGGAAGACTGGGAATGGAGAGGCTTGGGCGTCGTTAAGAATAGCGGAGGAGCGTTGAGGAAGAAATACGAGGATTTCGATGCGAAGAAGTTTTTCGAAGATGCATTTAGAGATTTCGAAGCTAAATATGACGCTAAAAAGAGGTTTTGCAAATGCGGAGAGGTTTTGAAGGGATTGATGACCCCTCAGGAATGTCCCTTATTCATGAAAGCTTGCAACCCAAGAAACCCCGTGGGGCCTTGTATGGTAAGCTTCGAAGGCACATGCAACATATGGGCGAAGGCTATGCAAAACATACCTCATAGATAATCAGATCGACAACCTTTTCCACCTCTGCTTTTCCGATGCCTATTATCTCAATTTCGGGCATCTCATTCGGAAAAAGCTCAAATCCGAGCTTCAGCGTTGTGAAAAGAGATATCGTGTGGGTGTTCACATATCTTGAATCATCATAATAATTATCGATAATAGCGATCTCAGTCTCGCTTATGCTATCGATAATTATCGCTCTGTCGTATCCGATAATGCTGTAAAGCAAATCTATGGATGTCGTCGAAAAAATCTCGACATCAGCTTTGACTCGATCTTTCACAGCTTTTGCAACCTCTATACCAATCGAATCGCTTTCGATGAATGGATTGCCTATACCAACGATTATCGTTTTCATAATCTCTTTATAAGCCTCCCTTCTTTGTATATCTCGAATCTAAGCGGTAGCTTTCCGTCGAGGGAGTGAGTTGCGCATGCTATACATGGATCGAAGAACCTTATGGAAATTTCTATCTTGTTGAGAGTATCTTCATTTATCTTTCCGAGAGATGCAACTCTCTTTACAGTTTCATTGATCGCATTCATGTTCATCGTCGTTGGTGAAATTATATTAGCATCCCTAACGATCCCTCTGCTGTCCGTTATGTAGTGATGTATAAGCGTCCCTCTCGGAGCTTCGACTATGCCAACTCCCTCGCCAATTACATCCCTTACCTCAACAGATATATCTGGAGAAGTTAATTCCTCCTCCTGAGAGAGTTCATAAAGCTTCTCAGCAGCGAAAAGCGTTTCTATCGCTCTACACCAGTGGTAGAGAGGTAATTTGCTTAGAGGGTGCTCATTAACAAATTCGAACAATCTTTCGATTGCCTCAGATGCGAATGGAGTTGAGAGCTTTGACGTAACGTTAATTCTCGCTAAGGAGCCGACGACGAAGGTGTCATTGGCGAAATCCTTAAGATACGGAATCTTGCTGTAATTCCATTTAACAACCCTCTCCTCTATAACATCCGAATACTCCTTTCCGGTGAATCTTAAAATCTCCCTACCTTTTTCATCAACGACAATCTGATTTCCATGATAGAAGCACATCCTCCTTCTTCTATCAACAGTTCCGAGAGACTTAAGCTCAAATCTTAAGCTTTCATCTTCCAGAAGCTCGCTATTCTCCATAATCGCAGTTTCCGTCATCTCGACTATCTGATTGCTGAGCTGGACTATCTCCTTTGCGTAGCTTTCGATTTTGCTCCTCTCATCTTCTTCAACCCTCTTCGTCCAACCTCCCGGAATCGCTGAAACCGGATGCAAATGCTTTCCGCCGAGCATCTCGATTATTTTCACAGCATATCCCCTTCTTCGCAGTATATTCCTTGCGTTCTCTTCCCCTATCTTTTTAATCACGCCGAATATACTTCTGTTTTCGGGAGATATGAAATCGGGAAGCGATAGAGCCAATAGAGTTAGAATGTGATCCTCGATTATATGCGTGTGAATCAAAATCTCTCTTATAATCCTTGCAGTCTCAGTAGCTTCAACACCGTAAACCTGATCCAACGCTTTTAATGCTGCGATGAAATGTAT
>CAZVXC010000063.1:0-5548 GCA_964631435.1 uncultured archaeon
AGACAGCTTAGGTAGCGAAGAGGCGAAATTAAGGGATATGGTGATGAGAATAAGAGAAGAGATCGAAGAGCTAAAGAATAGAAAATCCGAGATTCTTAGGGAAAGAGATAGGATTTACGAAGGAGTAAGGAGGTTATCGATCGAGATTGAAGAGCTTGAGACAAAATTAACAATAGTCAGAAATGAAGCTGATGAGATAAGCAGGGTGATTGAAGAAAAAGAGAGGGAAATCGAAAGGCTGAACGATATGTTATCTGGTAAGATCAGGACGAAAAATGATATAGATAGAAAAATTTTCGACGTCAGAAACAGGCTGGCAGAGATCGATAAGAAGATGAGGAGCGTGGAAATCGAACTTACGAAGGTTAAAGCTGAAATATCAGCTCACGAATTCAGCAGGGCTGTGGAATTGATTCTCGAAGCTAAGAAGAAGAAAGCTCTTCCCGGAGTCTATGGAATCGTTGCTCAATTGGCTGATGTCGATGAAAAATATGCGCTGGCATTAGAGATCGCCGCAGGAAATTCGTTAAGCTTTATCGTTGTTAAAGATGAGGATTGTGCTATAAGGGCTATAAATTACCTGAAACAGATAAAAGGCGGAAGAGCAACGTTTCTACCGCTAAATAAGATTAAGAGGAATTTTAATAGTATTTTCCTCGATCATAGCATTCTTAACAAGCGAGGAGTGATAGATTACGCTGTGAATTTGGTGAGATGCGAAGATAAATTCAAACCTGTATTCAATTTCATTTTCAGGGATACGATAGTTGTAGATAACATAGAGAATGCAAAGAAGATAATGGATGGCAGAAGAATCGTAACTCTTGACGGAGAGATTATTGAAAAAAGCGGAGCGATAACCGGAGGAAGTGTGGATAAAAAGAGAAGGCTTTTGCTTTCGAGAGAACTTAAAGAGAAGGAAAGCAAGCTTTCGAAAGAGCTATCTGAGCTTTCAGATGAAAAGGAAGCGTTATCGAACGAATTAAGAAGACTCGAGGAACTATGGAGAAGGTTGCAAAGCGATATTGCAGATGTAGAAAAGGAGATAAATAAGCTCAGCAATGAAATAGAGGTTTTGAAAGCTAAAAGCGAAGCTATAAGCGAAAAGGAAATTATATCTTCGATGGAGAAGAAAGATAATGAGAGAAGGGAGTTGAGCAAAAGGCTCGAAGAAATCGAAAGAAAAATCAAAGAGATCGATAAAGCCGTTGCCGAGAAAGAAAAGGAGGTGGATAAGCTTAATAAGAAGCTAAAATCGAGCATGCTTGCGAAGCTCAGCAACGAACTTGAGAAACTTAAGAGTAGGCAGATTTTGACGAAGGAAGCTCTGATAAAAATAGAATCGGAGATAGACAAGGTTGAATTGGAGATAGATCAAAATCGTGAGAACTTAGAAGAGAAAAATAACAGACTGAAAGAAATTGAAACAAGAATTTCCGAGCTTGAATCCGAAATAGAGAGAGGTAAGAGCAGAATTATTGAACTATCAGCGAAGATCGATGAGCTTAGAAAAGAAGAGGAGAGCATAAGTGAGGAAATAAAGGCTTTAAGGACTGAGAGAGATAAACTTTTCGAAAATCTCAGGGATGTTGAAAATTCGGAGAAAAGGATTGAATATGAGATTTTAAGCTACGAAGAGAAGATAAAGTCGAAAACGGAGGTTTTAAGGGAACTTGAAGAGAATCTGAAAGAGATGCCGGAGATTGAGCCGAGTATGAAGAAGTCCGATGTTATTAGGGAGCTTAAGATAGTAAATGCAGAGCTATCGAAATTCGGAGAGGTTAATATGAAAGCGATACAAGAGTATGAGATCGTTAAGAAGAGATATGCTGATTTAAAGGGAAGGAAAGATGAGCTTGAGAAGGAGAGGAAGGAGATAATAAAGAGGATAGAGAAGTTCGAGAGGATGAAAAGGGAGAAATTCTTCGAGGTTTTTAACAGCATAAACAATAATTTCAAAGATGTCATTGCGAGCTTGACAGAAGGCTACGGTGAGCTTTATCTAGACAATTACGATGATCCGTTCAATTCAGGGTTATACATGAAGGTTAAGCCTCAGAATAAACCAGTTCAAAAGCTTGAGCAGATGAGCGGTGGGGAAAAGAGCTTAGTCGCTTTAGCGTTCATATTCGCTATTCAACGCTACAAACCCGCTCCTTTTTACGCTTTCGACGAAATAGATATGTTTCTCGATGGGATGAATGTTGTAAAGGTTGCGAAGCTCATAAAGGAGATGTCTTCGAAGGCTCAATTCATCGTCGTCTCTCTCAGAAAGCCGATGCTTGAGAAGGCTGATGTTATAATAGGAGTAACAATGGGGAGGGATAATTCATCGAAGGTGACAGGTATAAAGGTTTCGATGACCCGATAGAGGTTCTGTATAACCTCGCAAGAAAGGGAGAAATCGATCCGCTGAATATAGATGTAGTTGACGTGGCTGACAGATTTCTGAAGGAGATTGAATTAGCTGAGAGGCTCGATTTGAGAATTCCTGCAAGGGTTTTGCTTTATGCAGCTATACTAATCAGGATGAAGTCCGAGATAATAGCGAATGAGGCTATGAATGCCGATGAAGATGAGGTTGCCGAAAGCTTCGATGAGTTCATAATCCATGATGATTTTTCGGCAGACATCGAAACGGATTCGGCTGTTAACGCACTCATAGCTACAAGAAGGACGATAAGAAGGTTTACTACGCTTGAAGACCTCGTTAAAGAGCTTAAAATGGCTGAGAAAGTCCAAAAAAGGAGAGAGAAGAGGAGGAAAGTTGAAAAGATAAGGTTCGATCCTTTCGAAGTTCCTCACGAGGAGGATTTAGAGAAAATTATAGAGATCGTTCGTGAAAAGGTATTTGAAGCTATGAGAGGCAGAAATTGCGTGAGGCTAAGCGAAATACGGGGAATGGATTTGATATCCAAATACATTTCAGTCCTTCACTTAGCATACAGGAAAATACTTGATATTCATCAGGAGAAGATATTTGAAAGCGAAATCGAATTGAGGAGAGTTGAGTATGATAAGGAAGATTGAGGCAATTTTATTTTCCTGCTCTGAACCAATATCAGCAAAAAAACTCGCTAAGGTTCTTAATATCAGTTTAAAAGATGTTGAAAAGGCGGCGGATGATTTAATAAAAGAGTATTCAGAAAGAGAGACTGCTATTGAGATAATAAAGCTCGGAGACAAATATCTAATGAGAGTAAAGCCGGAGTTCGCTGATGTTGTGAAATACTGGACTGAAAAGGATTTGGACAGAGGGACTCTAAGGACACTCGCAATCATAGCGTTAAAACAGCCAATAAAGCTATCCGAACTTGCAAAGATAAGGGGGAATAAGTGTTACGAGCATGTTAAAAAGCTGAGAGAGCTGGATTTCATCCACGTTGAGAAGAGAGGTAGGGGATCGATTTTAAGAACTACCGAAAATTTTGCGAGATATTTCGGATTAAAGAGCAACGATCCAGAAGAGATAAGGAAGATTTTGCTCGGCTTTGATAAAAGCAGAAGTTTGGAGGAGTATGTTGGATAACGTTATTTTATTAATGATATCGTAGATCACAGGTGGTTTATCTTGAAACGATTTCAGAGAATGAAACCTGTTTTACTCAAGTGGGTTATCTTCGAATCTTATATTTAACTGTCTATCAAAGATAGTATAAAATTTTCATAGCAGGTATGATTATCTATTTTTACTGAAATACTTCATAAATCATATTTTCCCGCACGATCAGTAATTAAAAAGAGAGTCTCAAAAAAATAATGGTAAGATCAATCTAATACCGCTCCACTCTCAGCCCCTTTTACGAGCTTAGAATACTTTGCCAAGTAGCCTTTATGCTTAATTTCCTTCGGTTTCCATTTCTCTCTTCTTTCCTTAAGCTCGTCTTCGCTTAACTTCACATCTAATCTTCTTTCTGGGATGTTAATCGATATCACATCCCCATCTTCGATTAAAGCGATGTTTCCACCGGCTAAAGCTTCTGGGGAGACATGCCCTATTGCTGGCCCTCTCGTGGCTCCGCTGAATCTTCCATCTGTTATTAGTGCTACCCTACTTAACCCCATTCCAGATATCGCCGCTGTCGGCAGAAGCATCTCAGGCATTCCAGCCGCTTTCGGCCCCATGTATCTGATAACAACAACGTCCCCTTCTTCTATCTCATTGCTTAGTATAGCATTCAAAGCTTCCTTTTCGGAATCAAAAACCTTTGCTTCACCTTCAAAAACAAGCATATCCTCGCTGACAGCAGCGGCTTTTATCACAGCTCCTTTCTCAGCTATATTTCCTTTAAGAATCGCTATCCCGCCTTCTCTGTGTATCGGATTCCTGATATCTCTTATAATATCCCTTCCTCTCAGAACAGCTTTCTCGGCTATATCGTAAAGCCTATCTCCGCTAACTGTCATTTCGTTATGGAAAAATTCTTTAGCCTTCTTTACAATCATCGGGATTCCTCCACTCTCATCGAGATGAACTATCATATCTTTGCTTGCTGGATCTAATGCAACAAGATGCGGCGTCTTTCTGCTAATCTCATCGAAGAGATCGAGATCAAGTTTTATTCCCGCTTCTTTTGCAATAGCAGGCAGATGAAGGACTGTGTTTGTTGAACCACCTATTATCATATCCATAGTTATTGCATTCTCAAAGCTCCTTTCGTTTATAAAATCAAGCGGTTTTATCTCTTCTCTTACAAGTTCAACAACTCGCTTTCCAGCTTCCTTAGCAATTCTAAGCTTTCTCGATGACCCGCAAGGAGAGGTGGAAGTGTATGGCAGACTTAATCCGATAGTTTCTGTTAATATTTGCATAGTGTTTGCCGTGAATAATCCCTGACAACTCCCGCAGTAAGGGGCGCAGAAGTCTTCATAGAGCTTTAATCCGGATTCATCAAGTGCATTCGACTTAAAAAGCCCGGCTGCTTCGAATGCATCCTTTATCGATACAAATTCGTTATTAACTTTTTCAGGAATCATTGGGCCGCCGGTAACTGCGATAGCGGGGATGTTCAATCTTAGAATTGCCATCAACATTCCCGGAACGATCTTATCGCAACTTCCCACAACTACGATGCCATCGAACTGATGAGCCTCAGCCATTATCTCTATCGAATCAGCTATAACCTCCCTCGAAGGCAAAGCGTAGCTCATTCCTTTATGTCCCATAGCTATTCCATCGCAAACACCTATGACTCCAAATTCAAATGGAACTCCACCAGCTTCAGCAATTCCGAGCTTTACGAATTCCGTTATTTTATCCAAGAGCATGTGTCCGGGTATAACTGTATTGTAAGCGTTCGCAATCCCTATGAATGGCTTGTCCATATCCTCATCGGTTACTCCTAAGGCTTTTAGCAAAGCTCTGTGAGCTACTCTATCGATCCCTTTCTTTACAATATCGCTTCGCATACATAAACTCTTTGCTGACGTTAAATAATAACTTCGGAAACTCAAGCTTTAACGAATTTTTTATCGTATCACTTGAATTCCTTTGGAGTTGAGAAGTATATTTCGAAAGGTGCAAAGATTACAGTATCTCTCTGACAAT
>CAZVXC010000063.1:5648-7250 GCA_964631435.1 uncultured archaeon
ATTTTGGAAGGACTATACGGGCAAACAGTTGGTAAAAAGATTTGCAAGATTAAAGTTATAAAAGAAAATAGTGAACCATGTGATTTGCATGCATCTTTCATACGGAATATCCTACGTATAGTAGATGGCATAGGGATTTATCTTGTGGGTGCAATTCTGATATTACGCTCAAACAAAAAGCAGCGTCTCGGTGATAGGCTGGCAAGAACGGTTATCGTGAAAAAGTAACCTACATCAACGAAAAATTTATATATCATTTCTACTAACATAAAGTTAGTAGAAAAAAGTTAGGGAGGTGATGTGAATGAGGATATTCGATCCGTTTGAAGAGTTAAAGAGGATGCAGGAGAGAATAACGAGGTTGCTCGAAGAATTTGACAGATTCTCAGCGATACCGACAGAGGTGTCTGTGCCGGTTGATATAATCGATGAGGAGGACAAGATAAAGGTCATCGCAGACTTACCCGGATTCAGTAAGGAAGATATCGAAATCTACTTAGAAGACGGCGACTTGGTTATAAAGGCGGAGAGAAAAGAGGAGATAGAAGAGAAAGGCAAGAATTACATAAGACAGGAAAGAAGGTTCGGCGAGATTTACAGAAGGATTGCATTGCCAGAAGAGGTCGATGCTGAGAAGATAAAAGCGAAGTATAACAACGGTGTTCTTGAGATAGAGCTTCCGAAGACGACTAAGAGGGAGAGGAAAGTTATTAAGATAGAGTAACTTTTCGGTAAATATTTTATATTACCTATTTTGAACTTAATTCGATGAGGAAAGTAGCTTTGCTCATACTCTTAATTGTCGCTTTATCTTGCTGCATTCAGAAGGAAGAAAAAATTGCGAACCTCGAAGTAAAGTCTGTATTTCCTAATAACGGCGAAATACCGAAAAAATATACTTGCGACGGCGATAACATATCTCCACCCTTAGAATTCGGGAATTTAAGCAAAGATGCGAAAAGCATAGCTATCATAGTAGAGGATATAGATGCAGGAAAATTCACCCACTGGATTATTTACAACATTCCGCCAATGAAAAAAATCCCCGAAGGCATTCCGAAAGGGAGAATCATAAATAAACCCTTCACAGCTTTACAGGGCAAGAACGATTTCGGATATTACGGATACGGCGGCCCATGTCCACCTAAAGGCGTTCACAGATACGTCTTTCAAGTATTTGTCCTCGATAAAATGCTTGAGAAAAAGGAATACTCCAAGAAAGATTTGTTGAAAGCTATGGAGGGACATATAATCCAGAAAGGTGTCTTAGTGGGTAAGTATCATAGGTAAGGTGGGCACGCCTCCGGTCGGCTCTTCTGGCTTGGGGCTATTTCTCCCAGCCCCATCCTCTCCGCACCCCCGAAAGCACCGAGCGTCCGGGGTTAGCCTGCTCCCTTCCGGGCCTAGGCCGGTTCCCCCGGCAAATACGGCGGACATCTCCTCCGAGAAGCCCAGCCGTAACCGTCGGCCCTTCGGGACGGAGATTCTACGAGGCTGGGAGCTTTTACCCCAAGCCATCCAAGCCTTCCGTCGGCTTCGGCCCCCGCATGACGACGGTTTCGGGTTACAGGGGACGCCGAACCCCCCGGCCTAGCCCACCAT
>CAZVXC010000064.1:0-7221 GCA_964631435.1 uncultured archaeon
ATTGAAAGTAGAATGGTAGGGAAGAAAAAGTATTATAGGCTAAAAAAGGAAATTAGGTTAGAGATTTCCCCACCCCCATACAGAAAGTTTATCTTGAGTGTAACTGACAAAACAATTCCAGATATAGTAAATGTGCATTAGAATTCACATCTTACAGTCTATACAACCAGACACCACTCGGCTCAGTAGCTTTGACAACCTGAAACACATTGCTAAGGCTTTGATTAAAGCTTATAGGTGGCTTATTACAGGACAAGAGACAGTCCTTATCTCGCCATTCAAACCTTAACTCAGTTTCAGCGGGTTTTCGAATATTTTCATCACCCACGTTTATCTTAAATATGATTTTTAGGATTGTGTAGAGGTAGTTTTAAACAAACCCTTGGTCGAATTTCGGTTCACTGTGAACCTTTATTAGGTAAAATCTCTCACGATCCTCGATATTAACCCTATAGATCAGAGCTAATTTTGCGCATCCCATGACAAGTATTATTATGGACAACATGATTACACCAGTCACTCTCTAATTCCTTACCTCTGAAGATTAGGAAGAGTCCAACATAGCTGTTCCCACTTAACCTTAGGATTACGATACGGAACCAAATATCCTCTACAAAAATTGCACGTATCCCTTGCTAATATCTACTGTACCATGCGGATCGTGTCTCCTTTTCTCATTAATATATCACTGGGAGGAATATATCAGAATTTTCTTAATCTTTTCAACCTCGATCGTTAAATAATCTACAGCGTTGAAAAACAGAAAGCTCCCCTTCAGCATGTCCTACTTCCAAAAGTATCCTCACAGAGCTTTCGAACTTGTGAACTATTAAGTCTGAGAACCCCTTAGAATTGCCCTCTTCTCCTTCTCTCTCCACTTCGTAAGTATATAGAAAGCTAAACCTCCTGCAACTTCACCTACAGCTCCACTAATTAACAGTTCCAGCTTCAACATCCGATCTCTTAATTACTAATTGCCCTACAAATCTTTGATCCATCTGATTTTGTCTCCTCCTTTAATCTCCCTGAAGTATTCAATCTATTCCTTATTTTTCTGTAATCTTATCACCGAAAACCCATAGAGGGATTAAAACTCAGATTAGGAGAGCCACGGGCGGGATTTGAACCCGCGACCTCGTGCTTACCAAGCACGCGCTCTACCTGCTGAGCTACCGTGGCTTGAAAGAATTACATGCTGAACTGTTTTAATAAATTTACGGTATGTGCATGGCATTCATAGAATCAAGCATTTACGCTGATAACTTTCTCCTAAGCTTAAAGAAGTATGGCAAGGTTATGTAGCCAAATACGCCGTAGCTGAAGGTCAGATTCGAAACGAAAACGAGGGTCATTAGAATTGCAAAAACAATAGCTAATATCGTCCCAGCAAAGTAGTAATTATCCTTAGATACGAGAAAGCCTTTGAAAAATATCGCTGAAATCGTGAACAGAACAAACGAATTTAGCAAATTATTTCTCAGTTCAAGCAGAGCTAATATTACGAAAATGATGCCATAAATCAGACCAACCAACTTCCCACCTCCACGATCAGGTAAGCTAAGATATACGCTATTGCGAAGCTGTAAATTATCGAAAACATCGCCCATTTAATACCCGCTTCGCTCTTTATTGCTGCGATCGTTGCGAAGCATGGGACGTAAAGAAGCGTGAATATCATGAAGCCTAAAGCTTGGGCTTGAGTCATTATAGCTTCGAGCTTCAAACCCATGATGCCGATCGTTTCGACGACAACTTCCTTCGCTATGAATCCCATGACTAATGCGAGAACCAATCTGTAATCCCAGTGCATCGGAGAGAATATCGGTTGAAGTATAGCCCCGATCTGGCCTGCGAAGCTGTGTTCGATTTCGCTGCTCGGATAATTCGTTATTAACCATAGAACTACGGACATAAATAATATCACAGTCCCGGCTTTCTCTAAGAAGTGCTTAGTTCTGTTCCACGTTAAAATCCAAATATCCCTTACACTTGGCATTCTGTATGGGGGAAGCTCGATTATGAACTCCGCCTCTCCCTTTAGTAAGGTTTTCCTGAAGATCCAAGCGGATAGGAGGGCGATTATAACTCCGATGACGTATAAACTCATCATAACAACGCTACCCGTCTTAGGGAAGAATGCGGAGACGAATAAAACGTATATCGGCAGTCTTGCACTGCAAGACATAAACGGGTTGACTAAGATCGTCGCTATTCTGACTTTATTATCCTCTATGCTCCTTGTAGATAGAACAGCCGGAACGTTGCAGCCGAATCCCATTATAAGAGGTATTATAGATCTGCCGTTCAGTCCGAAGCGGGACATGAAATTATCCATGAGATATACAGCTCTCGGCATGTATCCGCTTAGCTCCAAGAGGGAGAGGACTATGAAAAGGAATGCTATATTCGGAAGGAAGACGAGGACGCTTCCTACACCGCTTACAACACCGTTGCCTAAGAGCTTGAAAAACCATCCATCGTAGCTTGCGATGCTTGCGGAAATTGCTGAGAATAAATTATCGAGAATATCAACGAGGGGTTGTGCGACGTTATATGTGAATACAAACATCATCCACATGAGCGAGATGAATATTGGTATTCCGAGATGCTTATCCATAAAAACCTCATCAAGCCTCTCGCTGAAATCCCATTTCCTCTTTGAAATCCTGATTACTTCCCTTGCAATTCCTTCCGCAATCTTAACTTTCTCCTCAAAGCTCTTTCCGAGCTTTCTCGGAACTCTACCACCTTTAAGTATCTCTTTCTTTAATTCCTCGATGCCTACGCCTTTACTTGCGATTGTTTTAACAACAGGAACATTCAAAATCCTGCTTAGTTTCTCTGCATCAACGTCAATCCCCATTTTCTCAGCTTCATCGATCATATTCAAGACTAATATCATCGGAATGCCGAAGTCTGTTAGTTCGAGCGTCAAATAGAGGTTTCTTTCGAGGCTATTTGTATTGATCACATTTACAATGAGATCGGGCGATTCTTTCAAAAGATAATCCTTCGCAATCTTTTCATCGATAGCTTTAGTTTGAAAGCTGTATATTCCCGGAAGATCGACGAATATTATCTCCTTGCCATCTATCTTCGCTTTCCCCTCTTTTTTTTCGACCGTAACACCGGGGAAGTTACCTATGACGAAATTTCCCTTGGTCAGAGCGTTAATTAAAGCTGTTTTCCCAACGTTAGGATTTCCTAAGAGTGCAACTTTCACGGAGTAAGAGAAAGGGATTTGCTTAAAAATATTTTTTCGCATGATCTCATCCCGTTCGCGTTTTCACCATAGCTATTAACGCTGGCAACAACTTTTAGACTCAGCCTAAGCATGCAGAAAATTCAATTTAGCTGAATAAATAATTAACCCTAATAAATTTAGGAAGAATTGGCTGATGCCTAAGAATTAGCTTAAGTTCATATTTTTACGTTCAGAAGGTGTGAGATACTTACACGGATGCTCTCCGCTCTTACAGAATTCTTTAAAGTGTTCGAGCCATTTTGGATTTATCGGGCTTTCCTCTATAAATCTGACAAACTTTTTGAGCTGATTAACCGTTTCTGTATGTAAAACATGCTCGATCGTGCATGCATCCCTCTCAGCAATCTCCTGAGGGACGCCGAGAGTTTTAAGAAACTTTACAAGGGTCTCTCTTCTTTCTCTCACATTCTTCGCTACATCCTTCCCTCTGTCCGTAAGAGCTATGAACAGTCTCTTTCTGTAAATGATGTATCCTTCTTTCGAGAGCTTTTCAAGCATCTCTGACACAGTTGCAGGCTTAACGCTGAGAGCTTTTGCAATCTCTTTAACCCTCGTGTATCCCCTTTCCTTGCACAACTCGTAAATCGCCTCAAGATAATCTTCAGCTCTTTTTCCCAGCATCTACGATCACCTTCATTGCAAGCCCTCTACCTATGATAAATTTGGTTCCATTAATGGATATTAGCATTGCACACCCTCTTCTGCCGAGAACTCTTAGTTTCTTTCCCGGAACTATTCCCATCGCCATGAGCTTCCTCATAGCACCTCTACCACCTGAGATGTTTATGACAACTGCATTATCTCCCTCGTTCAATGTTGCGAGTGAAGTTAGGCTCATTGAAATTAGGATACCCTAAGAATATATATCTCTTTCGGTTTACCTAATTTCGTTCACCAAAAATTATTTAATCTGTATTAGCATAGCTGAGATGCCGACGGTCATAGAGGCGGGGGAAACACCCGGTCTCATTCCGAACCCGGAAGTTAAGCCCTGCCTCGTTCCGCGTTGTACTGCCTTCCGAGAGGGGGCGGGAAGCGCGGAAACTGTCGGCATCCTATAATTCCTATTTGGTATCAACAAGACTCCCGCAATAGTTTCTGGCTGCCATATTTAGTCATGTGTATTTCCCTCACGCAATTACATAGAGTTTCGCAAATCGGGCCTCTTATATCTTATAAACCAGAATAGTGGGGAGTTGGAGCCAAATCTATAGATAGGTAATTTTCGGTGAGAGCACCTGAAGGGATATTACATTGTAATTCTTAAAGTTATTCTAATCTAGGGAAAAACTGATGTAAAAAGACTTATACATTGCGGAATTTTCCTACTTCGTGTTAGTAAAAAAAGTATTAAAAAACGCTATATACAACAGCCTTTCTACATTTATAGCTAACGCCACGGGTGTTCTTATAACAATATACGTTGCAAGGGTTTTGAAGTCAGAACTCTTTGGAATATATTCCTTAGCTCTATCGGTAGCGTTCTTAATCATGACATTTACCGACCTAGGCTTAAATACGACACTCATCAGATACGTTGCCTATGCATATGGTATAGGGGACCATGAGCTTGTCAGAGGCTACATAAAGAGTCTAAGTAAGTTAAAAGTTTTTCTGATTATTTTAGTGTCGATTACACTGTTTCTACTTTCAGATGTTGTAGCAGTTCATGTCTTCCACAAACCGAAACTTTCAGAACCCTTAAAAGTTACATCAATATTCATATTATTCTTCTCCTTAGCTAGATTCTTGAACAGTATTTTCAACGCTTTCAACGACTTTAAGGCGAATCTAATGAGGTCCGTTGCATACGAATTTTCAAGACTGTTTTTCGTAATTTCGTTCGTATCGATGGGTTTCTCAGTTATCGGAGCTTTATTAGGTTTTACAATTGCAAGTTTTTTATCTTTCGTGGTTCTGTTTTTACTTTTAATTAGGAAGTATGGCAGAATAGTGTTGGGAAAAGCAAAATCAATTGAGTGGAGAAGAATAGTTAGATTTTCAAGCTATTTAACAATAGGCTCGATCACGTGGGTTGTTTTTGCCTATGTCGATTCGATTATGATAGGTATGTTTCTGCCTGCTAGGGATGTCGGATACTATAGAGCTGCATACAATATAATTGGAGCTATTGGCGGATTGGTTTCCGTTCCATCTGTGCTTTTCCCTGTTTTTGTCCAATTAGAAGGGCAGGATTTGAGAAATGCTTTTAACAGAGCTTTTAAATATAGTGCTATAGTGTCCGTTCCTATAGCATTAGGATTACCTATCATTTCTAAACCTCTGATCAAATTCGTTTACGGTATTGAATATTTACCTGCAGTCGGAGTTATGTGGGTTCTTTCGATACTCATATTGAGATCCGCTTTAGGGTTCTGGGGACCGATTTTTAATGCGAAGGAAAAACCAGAGTATCCAGTTTACGTTTCTGCAGTTGCAATGGTTTTGAATATCATTCTAAATTACATTCTAATTCTAAGGATGGGAATTGTAGGTGCTGCAATTGCAACAGTTATTTCAAACGTTTTTAGCTGGACAGTTTTGGGATTCATGTCTAAGCAGTTTTTTGATGTTTTTCCAAAGTTTGGTGATCTTTTGAAACCGTTAGCCGCAAGCTTGGTAATGGTTGCTGTTATATCCGAAATTGGACTGAACAACCTTTTAGAAGGTATTTTTGCGATCGTTTTTGGGGCCTTAATTTACTTTGCGGTAATCTTTTTGGTGAAGGGTTTAACGAGGGAGGATATAAATTATATAATGAAATTTATTAAAGTTTAAACTTAATACTAATCCAAATTTCAAGCATATTAGATTTTCGATCGTTCTAAAGGGATTATCCTAAAAGTGTAAAAATTTAAAGCCCGGTAAGTTTGACTATAAATGAAAATAATAAATAGTTAGTTCAGATTATGTTATGTAAAATATTAGCTACGGAAGTAGGCTTTACAGAGCATGGTTATAATGTAATTTTCCCAAGACAAGCATAATGTTGAGCTGTAAATTCTGGAAAATCACCCCACGTATGAAAAGGATCTTAAGAAGTTAATGGAGAAAAACAAAGTATGCTATAACCGAATACAAAGAATAACCAACTCTGAAATTATCTTTATCTGCATAAGAACTCCGTCGAAAAATAATGGCTCCATTGATTTAAAAATCGATATCTAAAGAAATTGGAGAGGGTATTAGCTAATAGGGACGATGTAATTTTAAACTGTGCATAGGCACCATGAAAAACATCGTTAAATCGGTTATTGAAAAAGAATCTGATAAGAAAGCTTTTGAGGATTTTGGTTTGGCTATGAATCCAGAGTTTTTGAGGGAAATAATGCAGTTGGGTATTTCTTTAAACCTGTTATGTGTGATGTAAAGGAAAACAAAGTAATATCTCTATCGTTAGAGCGCTGTTAGAAAAAGGAGCAAATATCGTTGCTGATGCCCTTCTGGTGGTTAAATGTGCGTCCGGATGTTTCTTTGCTTTTGACTCTCGGAATTGAGGTTGAAAGAGTTGATATAATCTGCCACACCCCCGAAGAGTTCGAAGAAAAGAGAGAGTAGATTAGGTTGGTAAGAAAAGCAGCTGAAAGGGGAGTTATGATAGCAAAAAACTCGATTTAAAAACCAATTACAAGAACGCGCAAAAATATTGTATCAGGAAAATCAAATTCTAAACTTCTTTGCCAAACTCTTCAGCCTTTTCTCTTCCCATCTTCTCTTTAAATGCCTCTCCGCTATTTTCCTTAGCTCTTTCTCAATATCCAACGCTTGCCCAATCAAGTTCTCCTGCTCTTGAGGATCTCCCTTGATGTTATAAAGCTCATCTCCTCTATCCGGATTTACAATCAGCTTCCACTCCATATCCCTTACAGTAATCTTGTATCCACTTTCAAATTTGTTTTCAACTATGGGTGGTGTGTACTCAACTTCCTCCAGCAAACTTGGCTGAGGAAACTCGT
>CAZVXC010000065.1:0-7209 GCA_964631435.1 uncultured archaeon
GAATACGAGCTTATATGCATCGAAAAAGTCTATCCAGCTATCGTGAAAAAGATTCACGAAAACAGAGAAGGAATAGTTATATACACCGATCTCGGCGGTCTTGCTGCAAATATAATAGAGAAATACACGAAAAAAGCTTCATTCATAATCGATCACCATCCCGCAAGGAGCATAGAGAGCGATAAGGTTTTCATTCTCGATTCTGAGCTTGCAGGAATCTCAGGAGATATATTCATTTCAGCATCCACATTGAATTACATATTCGCAAAGAGGATTGACCCAGATATAAGCAATTATGCATACATAGCCGTTCTCGGTGCTGTGGGTGATTACCACGACAGACACGGTGGAGTCCTTGGATTCGATAGATACGTTCTTGACGAAGCCTTAGAGCTTGGTCAGATAAAACTAAAATTTGAAGGGACGAGGGAGAGATACTACATCAAATCTTTCGAAGACTTTGCGGATAACATAGCTATGAAACTAACAACACTTGGAGCATGCGGGTATCTTGAGAAGGGATACAAGGATGGAATCTGGGTATGCTTCAACGGTTTTAACGAAAATATTCTCAGCAAGGTTGAAAGGCTTGAGCAAATGAGAGAAGAGAAATTTAAGAAAGCGATAGAATTCCTGAAAGATGGAGGTTTGCAGAAGTTGAAATACGTTCAGTGGTTCAATCTCAAAGATATGTTCGATCCAATGGGAGTTAAGGCTGTCGGAGAATTCTGTCAATTAATAAAAGACATGACTTTCATAGATATGGACAAATATCTCATCGGATTCCAGCAGATTCCTCCGGTAATTCCAGATATAGGCAAGATCGATTGGAAGGGAAGTAAGGTTAGTGGCAGAGTTCCTACTCAGCTTGAAAGGACGATTCTGCACGGAAAAGCATTGGGATTGGATTATCTGATACCTAAGGCGAGCGAAATCGTAGGGGGATTTGCTGATGCTACGCATAAGGTCGCTGCTGCTGCCGTAGTTGACCTAGGAAAGGAGCAGGATTTTGTTGAGGCTATGGAGAGGTTGATCGAAGATGAAGCGGTTAGTCATAGCTGATATTGAGAAATGTGTTGGTTGCGGGATTTGCATGTATGCATGCTCAAGGAAGAACGTTAAGAATCCTCACATAGGCTATGGTAGATCAGCTATACTTGCTGTCAGCTTAAGCGGGTTTGAGAGAGGTGCAACGATAATATTCTGCCACGCATGTGAGGAACCACCTTGCGCACAGGTCTGTCCAACAAACGCTTTGAAACCGAAGAAGAAAGGTGGTGTGGTTTACAATGAAAGACTTTGCATAGGGTGCAAAAACTGCATTGAAGCTTGCAAGATAAATGCCATATTCGAGAGAGAAGACGGGAAGATTAGTGTTTGTATCCATTGCGGATATTGTGCGGAATTCTGTCCGCATAACGTCTTAGAGGTGGTAGAAGTATGAATTCGAACGTCCTAACAATAAATTTATCAAATTACACATACGAGATCGAAAAGAGAGAGGATCTCGTTAATGAATGGTTCGGAGGGACTGGAGTTGCTGTTCAGCTGTTGAAAGAGAATTTGAAAAAATTCGATTTCGATGCGTTAAGCGAGGAAAATGTTGTTGTTTTCGCCGTCGGCCCATTCACCTTAACCTATCCTTACGCATCAAAGACGGTTGCGATGTTCAAAAGCCCTTTAACGGGCAATTTAGGCGAAAGCCATGCTGGAGGCAGAAGTGCGGCAGCGATTGCTTCTGCGGGATACGTTGCTGTTGTTATAAAAGGAAGAAGTGAAAAGCCTGTTTATATAGTCATAGATGAGGATAAGGTTGAGTTCAAGGATGCACGATCCCTCGTAGGAATTAGAAGCTCGATAATTCTCGGAAGGATAATAGCTGAAAATGAAGGAGGGAGAGGAAGAAGAAGCGTAATAAGGATCGGGCTTGCGGGGCAGAAGCTTGTGAGATATGCGTGCGTTACAACGGAGACATACAGGCACTTCGGCAGACTTGGCCTAGGTGCCGTATTTGGAAGCAAGAATCTGCTTGCGGTAGTTGTCAGAGGAAAGAAGACCTTTAAGCCGGCCAATGCGGAGGAATACAGAAATACATACAATGAGATTCTCAAGATGGCTATAGAATCGGATGCTATGAAGAAGTATCATCTGCTCGGAACGGCGGCCAATGTCTTGCCTTTAAATGAACTCGGTGGTTTGCCGATAAAGAATCTGACGGAAACGAAGTTCGATGCAGAAGATATAAGTGGAGAAAGCTTGGCAGAGCATAATCTCGGAAGGAGAATTGCATGCTCCCATTGTCCGACTGCATGCATACACATCGCCGCCTTAAGAGAAGAATACGAGAGGGAAAAATTCTTCTACAAGACATTGATGATAAGCTACGATTACGAACTAATATACTCGCTCGGATCGATGATAGGTGTTGCAAAAAGGGAAGATTTGCTTAAGCTGATTCACAAGGTTGAAACATACGGCTTAGATGCCATAAGCACCGGAGTATGCTTGGCATGGGCTACCGAAGCCTATAAAAGGGGCTTAATCTCGCAAGAAGAAAGCTTAGTTCCGTTGGAATTCGGGAAGACTGAGAGTTATCTGAAAGCTATAGATTACATAGTTTATCAGCCGAACGATTTCTACAAAGCCCTCGCTCAGGGTGCCGAGAAAGCATCGAGCATCTACGGAGGGAAGGAATTTGCAATGTGCTTCGGGAAAAATGAGATGCCCGGATACAACACGGGCTACGCATCCTACATCGGCTTAACGATCGGATTAAGGCACAGCCATCTTGATAACGCCGGATATTCAGTAGATCAGAAAGTTGCGAAATATGAACCTGAAGAACTGATAGACAGGCTTGTGAAAGAGGAATGCTGGAGGCAGATTCTATCAAGTCTCGTTCTCTGCTTCTTCGCAAGGGGGTTATATACTGAGGACATCGTTTTGAAAGCGTTCAAACCTCTTGGGGTTGAGATAAGCAAGGAGGAGCTTGAAAAAATTGGAGAGAGGATATACATGGAGAAGCTGAGACTAAAGAAGCTAATGGGATTTGATATAGAAAAAATAAGGATTCCTGAAAGGGTTTTTGAAGTCGAAACCCCTCACGGTGTTCTATCCAGAGATTTCGTCGAGAGAGCGTTAGATTACTACAAGAAGAAATATTACAGCAAAGCGTGATTTTTTTATAATTTTTGCTTTCGCTCGCAACTTTGCGGAGCTAGCATGCTAAACTTAAGCCTACCCGTATCTAAGTTAAGCATTCCATGACCACAGATTTATACCGGATAAAAATTAAAAAACCCTGTCCAAAGCCTCATCAACCGACATATCTTCATATAAAACCGAATTTATTGCTTCGAGAAGCTTTAATTCTTCAAGTTTAACCTTCCCTTTCTTGTCGAGATTCTCAGCAAGCTTATAAGCTTTCCTCGCATTCTGGTAACCTTCTACAACACCGACACCTCTTTTTTCAAGCTCATTCAAAGCTTCTTTGATGCTTAACCCTTTCCCCAGCAATTCTCCGAGCATTCCGTTTCTTCCTCCTCTGAAAGTTGCAATTATATCTCCAATTCCGGATAAATCGTATGTTGTCTCCCTTCTTCCTCCCGCAGCCTCAACCATTTTCGAAATTTCGAATAAAGTTTGAGTCGTTATCATTCCTTTGAGGTTGTTCAGACTTACATTCCTTCTGCTCTCAAC
This sequence comes from uncultured archaeon, assembly GCA_964631435.1. Lineage (GTDB taxonomy): Archaea > Halobacteriota > Archaeoglobi > Archaeoglobales > Archaeoglobaceae > Geoglobus. The sequence continues at coordinate 3,700 of CAZVXC010000065.1, forward strand.
ACCCCTGATCCAAGCTATAGAGATCGAATAGATATTTTTCAATGCTGAAGTTAGCTCACATCCGATTATATCGTCCGTCGTTTTTATCCTGTAATAATGTGTCTCCAAGTTGTTTTTCAAAACGTTCAGTACATCTAAGCTTAAAGATGAATAGACAACGTGCGTAGGGAGCCTTTTTGCAACTTCTCTTGCGATAGATGGCCCTGTTATTGCAGCTACTTTCTCTTTCAAATCTTCCCTTTTAAGCCAGATAGCTTCGGGGATCGTGTAGATTTCTCCATCTATTTCAGCTAATCCTTTCGCAACCGTTACAATCACCTGATTATCCAAAAATTCCGATATTCTTTCGAATATGCTTAGCACTCCCTCTGTGCTTATCGCAAGAACTATAACATCAGAATTCATCGCATTTTCAAGCTCATCCGGCATGAGAATCTTATCAGCCTTAACCTCAGCATCAATTCTCGGATGCTTTTCTCCCCTGATTACTATTTCCAGAATGGATTTATCGAATTCTGTTCCCCAAAGAATGACCTCGTTCTTCTCAGAATATGGGACGGTCAAAGCTGCACCCATCGCTCCGGCACCAAGAATTGCAACCCTCATAGGTATAGTTGGATAAAGACTGTTAAATATTTATCGCTCTGAGATACAGAGTAACATCAGGATATAAAAGTAATCGATGAAAGTGATATCATGGAAGATGTTAAGGAGCTTAAGAACGTTTTGGAAAGGATCGAGGAAAAGCTGATCGCTGCAGAGAACATATACGGTGCCATGAACTTCACGTTCTGGCTCGCTGTTATGACGTTATTCTACATTCTGATTGGATTGTTCGGCACAGGCTTTTCGGCTATATATTGGTGTATCGCAATCATCTTAGGCATCGTTTTTACGAAAAGAATTTGGAGCAGATTCGTGAAAATTCATATATCGAAGTCGGACAGAATGACGTTCGTTCTCATAGCTTTCTCTTGGATGATCGGTAGCGTTGTCGGCTGGGTAATAATTCCATCGATTTTGGAAGCCAATGTTGAGACAAAGCTCGCTACCGGATTACTGACATTCATAAGTCTTTCTCTCTTCGGTCAATGGATAACACTAACGAAAGGAAAAGGCGGTTGGGAGATGCTGCCATCTTTCCTGCTGCCGGCGATTATGTTGCCTTTCGCATGGAATGTTGAAAGAGCACTCGATTGGGCCGGTTTCGTTATAGCGCTTGGTTTTTTGGTAACGATAATGCTCTACCTCAACTCAGCCTTCAGAGCTGTTGAGAAATGAAGCTTGAGAGGCTGAAAAACAACGTTCTGGGAAATCCGATAAGGCTCGGTGTGATGATATATTTGCTTCCGAGAGGTAAGGCATTTTTCAAAGAGCTTGTAAATGTTCTTGAGGTTACACCGGGTAATCTTGACTCTCATCTCAGAACGCTGGAGAAGTCGGGATACGTAAAAACAAAGAAGGTGATTGCTGATCGTCCGAGAACTTTCGTGGAAATAACAGATATAGGGATCAAAGAGACGAAAAAGTATCTTGAAATTCTAAGGAGAATTCTCGATAACCTTTGATCACCACTCCCGCACCATCTGTGTCCCGCACTTCGGACATTCAACAGATCTGCATGGTATCCCCGGGCCGACATCTGTTGTGTATCCGCATTGTGGGCATACGCAACGCTTTGTCCCTTTTCCTCCTCCACGTCCGCCTCCTTTTCCTCTCCCTCTACCTCCGCCGAACATAAACATCACTTGCCTATCCGATGTTTCGGAAGATATATCATTTGCGATTTGAGTGCAAAAGATAAATACCTTGACGTTATTAATAAGCAGGGGACCCGTAGGGTAGCGGATATCCCAGAGGCCTTCGGAGCCTCTAACCCGGGTTCGAATCCCGGCGGGTCCGCTTTATTTTATTATCAGTGAACTCCATCCTCGTGAGAAAAGCTTAATATGTGTCCAGGAAAGAAGAGCTATGGGAAGGATTATCTACCTCCCTCTCGGCCTTGTGATGCTCACAATGCTTGGAGGAGTCTATACATTCAGCCTTTTTTACAAGCCCCTTCAGAGCTATTATGGAATCGAGAATGTAGCTCCATTAACCTTGGCTTTTTCCCTGATCACCCTCACATACTCGGTATCAATTGTTCCGGCTGGCATGCTTTACGACAGATTTGGGCCAAGAATCCCGCTCATCTTGGGAACTTTTGCAATATTCTCAGGATATCTTTTTGCAAGCACAATGAAAAATCACGGGTGGGAGAGTGCAAGAATAATTTACTACATCTCTCTTGGAATTCTGATGGGACTTGGAATAGCTCTGGTTGATGCAGTGCCAAGACCTCTCGTCTCAAAATGGTTTTCGGACGTGCCCGGAACTGCCATAGGCATCGTTGCTGTTGGCTTTGGTATAGGTGCAGCCGTGATGACTCCTGTTATAACCTACTTTCTTTCAATCACTGATGTCTTCAAAGCCTTCTTATGGGTGGGAGCGATTTATCTGACAGTTTTGATTCTTTGCACGATTCCAATGAAGGACCCACCTCACTCTGAGAGGAAATCATCCTCGATGAACCTCTCAGAAATAATGGGAGATCGGAGATTTCATCTACTCTGGGTTCTGTTCTTTCTGTCATCTTTTTCCGGACTCATGGTTATTGGAAATGCTGCACCGATAATTCAGGAAGGGGCAAAGTCTGTATCTGAGCTTGCAGGGCTTGTTGGAGCATTTCTCATCATAACTTCAATTGCCAATGCGGGAGGCAGGTTTGTCTGGGGGATTCTGCTCGACAGAATTGGAATTGATAGGGCGATGATGATCAACTTCCTCACTACAGCACTGTCTGCATTTCTTCTCATCTGGTTTTTCAGGAGCTACCTTGTTTTCCCCCTTGCCTCAGTGATATACGCAAACTACGGCGGTGTTCTTGCCATGTTTCCTGCAGCCACATCCATTTTCTTTGGAAGTAAATATGCCGGAAGGGCCTATGGAGCAATATTCACGGCTTGGGGATTCTCAGGATTGATTTCACCATTCGCAGGGGCTCTACTGAGAGATGTGACCGGTAGCTATCTCACCTCATTTTACCTTGCATTTGCTGTCAGCATGGCTGCATTCTTTCTTTCATTCAAGCTCAAAAGCAGAGGACAGATTACTTCTTCAGCTTGATAAGGAATCTTGCCCCTCCTCCCCTTCCCTTGTCGAGCTTTATCTCTCCGCCATATCCCTCAACAACCTTTCTGACTATGTACAGACCGAGTCCCTTTCCCCCACTGCTGGAAAAGCCCTCCTCAAATATTCTGTCAGCAATTTCATCGCTTATCCCAATTCCATTGTCGCTAAAAGATATAAGGCAGTGATCATGATCTTCCCTAACCTCAACATCTATCTTCGTCGCCTTTCCGTGAGTAACTGCATTTCTTATCAGGTTGTCGAAGACTGTATATATCGCATCATCCGCCATTATGCTGCAGTTCCCACTGAAGTTCACCTTCACGGGATAATTCTGGGAGA
>CAZVXC010000066.1:0-967 GCA_964631435.1 uncultured archaeon
GATATAGAGAAGGATTACGCAACAGCTTTTCTATCATCAAAATCTTGGGGTCTCAATACGTCTTACGTTTTCGGAAACACTTTCTTAGAGATATTCGGAAGGACAAAAAATTTTGAGAAAGCAATTAAAGCTGAGAAAGAGAACTTAAAAAGAATGCTTCTAAATCCTGTAAATCTTCAGAAAGAGATTATGGAAAAGAACGGTGTAAGATCATTTGATCCGGCAGATTACATGAGGATGTATAGAAAAGAGATGTTCGAAATCGTTAGAAAGGCGATGGATGACGTTCACATAGCAAACATCGTCATGCTACCAACTCACGTCGGAGATATAGGTCATCACATAGGATGGCAATACTATTTCATATGCAGAGATGAGATGAACATGGAATTACTGAGAGTTCACTCGGCTCTGTTGAAGAGAAACCTCAGAAAAATATTCGAGGAAGGTTTGATAAGAAAAGCGTTCGATATATCGTATTATGCAACCGGACTATCATCGCTCCTTATCTACAGAATTCTCTGGGATGAAGGATTTACTGCGGAGATGCTCGTAAGACTCTTCACGGAAAGATTTTACAACTACGTTATGCTAAGACAGTTCGAAAGAAATGTTGTGAATGAGCTACACATAAACGATCTGCTCGATTTCGCATTTAGAGGTCAGAGACTGGCGGAAAAAGGTTGGAAAATCGGTGGATTCAAAGTTGATTTTCAGGATTATGAAAAATCATTTCTTCAGAGGGGGGAGTATTATGCGTTCCCATTTTGTGCGATAACGACGAAGTTCGCAACATTGATCAAATTCGCAGATATGCCTTGTTTGTTAGCTCCAGAGCCAATAAGCATAGCCGCACTTGTGAACGAAGTCGCATTAAAGCCTGAAAAGGCTTTCGTTTCGATGGAATTTTGTAAGCATTGTGCCACCGCGCATGTTCAACCGTTTAAATGTCTATACTGTTTAATTA
>CAZVXC010000066.1:977-7172 GCA_964631435.1 uncultured archaeon
AAGGTCAGAAGGATTTAGTTAAGCATGCAAAGTAAAGCGATTTAGTCTTGCTGCCCGAACTACCAGCTTATAATTCGTTCACTAAGCATCCGAAAGTCGATAAAAAAATTTGGACTGATGCTTTGAATGCCTATGACGAATTCATAAATCTCTTATCCGACTTAGATTCAGCAGTAATATCGACGCGACCGATTCAGTTGGACGACAGAAGATTAAACCAAGCATTCTTATACGACAAAGCTTACAATCCACTTAGATCGAAGCATTATCTACCAAATGAAAAAGGGTTCTATGAGGCAATTTGGTTCAACAGAGGGGACAGAGATTTCAAAATATTCGAGTGGGATGACATAAAAATAGGTGTGTTGATCTGTAGTGAGGTTTTCTTCAACGAATGGGCGAGGCATTACGGCAGAAGCGGAGCAGATATAATTGCCGTTCCGCGAGCTACGCAAACCGTAAGGAGATGGTTAATAGCGTTAAAAATGGCAGCATTAGTTTCAGGCTCCTACGTTATCTCATCCAATCGCTTCGGTGAAAATTTGAACTTTAGCGGCAGAAGCTTTGTTATCTCCCCAGATGGGGATTTACTGGCTTCGACGAACTCTAAGAGACCTTTTGCTACAATTAAACTTGACCTAAGCTATGCAAAGAGAGCTAAGAAAACTTATCCAAGAAATATACCTGAGTGAGTTAATCCGCTTTAAGCGGTGCTTCTCCCGTTTCATACTAGCTTTTCACTAGCACTTCATCCGGGAGTTAAGGGCTGTCGTGAGCCTTATTCCATCAGACTCGTTATCCGATTGTGCTAACGTTTGCTTTTTGGGTATTTAAAACCACTGTTGACAACACCCTTGCGTATCTCTGCATTAAACAGTAGTTCCGAAAGTGAAATATTTGGCAATTAGATAAAAATTGAAAGAACGTTTAATGGGAAGATAAATCTATTTAGGTTATTCTAATTGCCAACTTTCGGAAATACAATAAAATGTGAGATTTTGCAAGCAGCGATTTTATCACTGAACCTTCTCCCATTTATACAGCTCGACTATCTCAGCCAGAGTTCTGCCTTTCTCCTCTATTTCCCCCCTGATTCTCTCTTCATGCTTTTTAACTTCCAAAGCTCTTCTGGCGATTTCGTAAGCTCTCTCCTTAGGAATGACCATTACCCCGTTGTCATCTGCTACAATCCAGTCTCCCGGATTTATCTCAACCTCTCCGCAAACTATCTTAACGTTAATCTCACCGAATCCCTTCGGCTCGCCCGCATTGGGAACCTCCCTCTTCGCAAATATCGGGTAGTTAAGCTCTCTTATATCATCAACATCTCTTACGGCACCGTATATTATTACACCTGCTATCCCTTTATTTATGCAACTTCTCGTTGCAAGCTCACCCCATACCGCTGCTTCATCTCCGGAGCATCTTATAACGATCACATCTCCTTCGTTTGCGACATCTATGGCTTCGACACTCTTAGCCCAATCGCCGTCCATCGTGCTAACAGTTACAGCTTTCCCAACAATCTTTTTTCCCCTTACAAGAGGATATACATCTTTTATAGCCTTAGCTCTGTGCATAGCATCGCTTATATTCGGTGTCGAAACCTTCATTAGGATTTCTCTTATCTCATCTTCCAGGCTCTTCTTTTTCTCTAAAATTTTAGCTCCTTCTTTCCAAGCCCTATCTATAGCTTCTCTAACTTTCCTCGCAGATTCCGTTACGTTCCTCGATTTCACTATGTTGCTACCTACGATAACTATCTTCGCTCCCAATGATACGCATTCAGCGGCTTTCTCAGCATTAAGACCTCCAGCTGTTGCTACAGGAATATTTACAGCATCTACAATCTTAGAAAGTGTTTCAAGCGGGTCTAATCCCTTCATCTGCTGATCAATTCCCACATGGACGTTTATGTAATCGACACCAAGTTTTTCAAGCTCCTTAGCTCTCTCCACAGGTTCTTGAACGTTTATCAGATCAACCATTATCTCAGCCCCGTATTTTCTTGCCGCCCTTATGGCTTCCATTATCGTCGAATCGTCGCTCACTGCAAGAATTATTATTATATCAGCTCCGCTTTTCGCTGCCATCTCAACCTCTACCGCTCCGGTATCGATCGTCTTCATGTCAGCTATCGTCTTGACACCGAATCTCTTCTTTATCTCCCTGACAGCGTTCATTCCTTCACTTTTTATGAGCGGCGTCCCAACCTCAAGCCAATCCACGCCCCCTTCTAAAGCCTCGCCAGCGATCTCAACAGCTCTTTTCAACTCCACAAGGTCTAAAGCAACTTGAAGTATGGGTTTTTCCATAAAAGAGATTTTAGGGGAATATGTTAATTACTTTTACGTCATTGAATCGGATGGACGTTATATGATTGAATGAGAGTGTTCGATTCCTCACAGTAATCGCATAAGCAATATGCCTATCCATGCCCAACCTTTTACTTAATCTTACTGGCAACAATTAGCTGGATGATGAGTGGATATCAAAATTTGGGATTCATAACTCTGGAGCACTTCCTTCTACCTTTAGCAACCTAATAGGAATGAGGATCGTTCGCTCACAAATCCAGACATCTACCAGATTGATCCACTCATAAGCCTGTTCCCATAAATTCATGCATAAAGAATATACTTTTAATCATAACATCTCATCCTCTCAAACAATTGTAACGATTTTCATGGGATAAATACAGAAAGAATTATTAATTGATGTTAAATTTCTTCGATAAGCAGCAAGAGGAGGTAATGGAGATGCACATTCCCGACGGATATTTAGGGCCGCAAACCTGTATAGCGTTATTCCTCGTAATGTTGCCGATCTGGTATGTTGCTTTAAAAAAGGTTAGCAGACAGCTCGGAACTAAGGAAGCGCCTATGTTAGCACTGCTTTCAGCGGTATCCTTCTTGGTCATGATGTTCAATTGGCCTGTTCCAGATGGGACGACTGCACATATGGTCGGAGGGACGCTATTCGCAATAATCCTCGGTCCTTGGGCGGCGGTTATAGGTATAACTATAGCTCTCGTTATTCAAGCGTTCTTCTTCGGAGACGGAGGCATAACAGCTTTGGGAGCAAATTGCTTCAATATGGCAGTCATAATTCCATTCGTAGGCTACGCAATATACAAGCTCTTAGAGAAACCTCTCGGCAGAGTCGTTGCATCGGGCATAGCTGCATACATCGCTATAAATGTAGCTGCAATAGCGGCAGCAATAGAATTCGGAATTCAGCCCTTTATTGCGCCTGGATACTGCCCTTATCCATATACAATATCAATTCCTGCAATGGCATTTGCCCATCTAACAACAGCAGGCCCAGTTGCAGCAGTCGTAACGGCTTTCGTTGTCGGCTATCTTGAGAGAAGCAGACCTGATTTGCTTGCTATTGCGGGGTGATACCATGGAGCCCTGGCTAAAAAAGGCTTTGATAGTTATTGCCTTTTTCGTCCTAATAGTCCCGATAGGAATACTTGCAACATGGAATTGTGGGGATGCATGGGGAGAATGGAGTGAGGTAAACGATGTTCAACACGGAATAAAATGGACGCCGAAATCTTTCTTCAACGCTCCCCTTCCTGATTACAATTTACCTCTGCCGGGATGGGATGAGAACAAGCTATTAGCATCGATAGGGTATTGGATTTCCGCAATCATCGGAGTTTTGATGTGCTTCCTCGTATCCTTAGGTGTGATAAAAGCGATAGAGATATTCAAATCATGAGTAAATTCGTCGAAAAAACGATAGAAGAAGTCCTGAATTACATCAGAGACGCGATATTCTCAGAGAAGTATTCGAATAAAAACGGGCTACTTCAGAGAATCGATGCGAGAGCGAAGCTCATCGCAATATTAGCCCTAATTTTTTCCGCTGTAATCTCAGCAAAATTAGAGGTATTTTTGGCTTTCATAACAATCTCTCTAATCCTTGCAAAGCTCTCGAAAATCCCTATTAAGCATTACCTGTTCAGAGTTCTGATATTCATTCCGCTATTCACAGGAATAATTGCGATCCCATCGGTATTCAACGTATTCCAGCCGTATGAAGGGACATCGATTCTAACGATCGCTAAATTCAACAGCGTTATCCATGTTCCTCTGCTGAAACCCTTTTCGGAGATAAGTGTAACGAAAGAAGGGTTGCTGTGGGCTGTTAAATTCGTCTTGAGAGTTACAACTGCTGTTTCCCTCGTAACCCTGCTTATTCTTACGACGAGATGGTCTGACTTGCTTTCGGCATTCCGCAGTCTCAGAGTTCCGAAAACGTTTGTGCTGATACTGAATCTCACATACAGATACATATTCCTCTTGGTTGATGTAACCTTGGGTATGCTTTATTCGAAGAAGAGCAGAGCAATTGCAAAAGAGAGTTCGATTAAAAGCTGGAAGTTAAATTCAAGGATCGTTGCAGCTCTCTTCATCAAATCGTATGATATGAGCGAGAAAGTTTATTTAGCTATGCTCTCCCGTGGATTTAAAGGGGAGTTTCCTGCGATGAAGCGAAGCGAAGTTAAGCGAAGGGATTATATATTCCTAACAATAGCTTTGCTCGTATCCTTAGCAGGCGTGGTTGTATGAAGATATTCGAGCTTAGAAACGTTTCATACAGATATCCGACGGGAGATTACGCACTCAAAAACGTAAATATGGATATATACGAAGGCGAAAGAGTCGCTATAGTAGGCCCGAATGGGGCTGGAAAAACGACGTTGCTTCAGATACTCGACGGCTTAATTCCCGCTGAAGGTTACGTTAAAGCGTTCGATATGGTCTTGGATGAGCAAACGCTTAGAAGCGATAAGATGTTTGAATTCAGAAAGAAAGTAGGCTTAGTCTTTCAAGACCCCGATATTCAGCTATTCTCTCCAACTGTTTTCGACGACATCGCTTTTGGCCCGCTCCACATGGATGTAAGCAAGGAAGAAGTCGTTCACAGAGTTGAGAAGGCGTTAAAGCTAATGGGGATCGAAAAGCTTAAGGATAAGCATCCCTACAATTTGAGCGGTGGAGAGAAAAGGAAGGCTGCGATTGCAACTGTTCTAAGCATAGACCCCGATGTCATTTTGCTCGATGAACCTACAGCAGACCTCGATCCGAGGAGTAAGAACGAATTAATCGAGATAATGAACGCCCTTAACAGAGAGGGTAAGACAATTGTTACCGCAACGCACGACATCGATACAATTCCTAAAATTGCTGACAGAGTTTACGTGATAAATAAAACCGTATTGGCGTGTGGAACGCCGAGAGATATATTTACTGATATAGATTTGCTGAAGAAGGCGAATCTTGAGATACCGCAGGTAATGAAACTCTTCAGAGTTTTGGAATGCTTCGGATACAATTGCGAGAAATTGCCGCTATCTATCGATGATGCGATAGAGGAGCTAACAAAGACAATAGAAACAGAAGGAGGTCATATTCATCTGCACATACACGAACACACTCATTCCGAGCTAAAAAAATTGAAATCGAAATTTGATCATCATTGAACCGATTCAGCAACCTTTATCAGCTCTTCTTTTTCCAAGTTCCCGCTGACTCTTATCGTTAAGTCCCCTTTCTTGAATATAATAACTTTTATCCCGTAGAGTTCGAAGTATTTAGCTGTATTGTTTCCGATCTTGATCTCTTCAACTTTTACACCCTTAGTCATCTCCGATATGCTTTTGTTCAGCATTTCCTCGATGCTTACGTATTTCTTGCCGCTCATATAGCTCAGATCGACAACGTTATCAAACACCGATACCATGCTTAACTTGCATCCCGCTGTATATTCAGGGGTCAGTATCTTAAATCGGACAGATTTCTGAGCCTCTTCAACGCTTTTGAACACTTTGAACTTCGTTTCTTTCGTTATGACCTTAGCCCCTTCAGGCGGTTTAAATTCAAACAGATCATCGCTAACACCAGTATTAATTTTCAGCTCTTTGTATTCTGTAACGATATTCATTCCTTTCATCGAGATTTCTGTCTTTAACGGCATCCAGAATTTCTTATCCACCCACATCTTTATCGTCTCGTTAATCTCACCTTTCTTGGGCTTCAGAGAGATTACGTAGCATTCTCTTCCCGCAACATTTTCATCTCCGAGAAGCTTTACATCGTATTTATCGAGAATGTCTCTTATGATTTCACTGTAATTCATGCTAAACGCTTGGAAATTAGATGTTATGTTCATTACAATGAC
>CAZVXC010000067.1:0-7096 GCA_964631435.1 uncultured archaeon
CAATTATACTTCTGTAACCCTCAACGATCAAATCGGGAGAGATGAATCTTAACGATTCTGCTCTTGGACGTGTTGGGATATTTGGAACAACCGCCTGAAAATCTATTATCTCGCTCTGTCTTTTCTTTCCCGTTTTCACAAGGAAACGAAGGAAATTTCGAACTGCGAGGTTGAAATGGCGGTTATTCACTTCATCCACAAGCTTTCTCAACTCCTCTGGTGTTGTAATTACTTTATTCTCTAAATATCGTTCAATATAGCTTTTATACTTGGATGCCATCGATGGTGTCTCTTTCTTGCACCATTCGAACCACTCTGTTTTATATTTTTTGAAATTTATGAATCCATTCGATCTTTTTTCTTCCAACTCCTTTTCGTCTATACTCTTCTCAGATGACTCAAGATCCACTCCCGTAGGGGTTCGTGGGTTCGAATCCCACCCCCCGCATGACTCGGCAAATTGACTGTGCTGAGGACATCAGAACTATTTCCAAGGACATATACGCTACGACACCACAACGAATCTATAAAACAAAGAAAAAACCTTAAGTAACCACCTCTTTCAACCTTCCAAGCTCTAAGGCTTTCTTAAGCTCCATCATCGTCAAGTCAAGTGGGTCTTCGATTTTTATTCCGTGCTTTATGCTTAGATTCCTCATTTCAGGTGAAGTCGGGCCTATACATGGATCACCGGGAACCCTGAATGAGACATCGAATATCACGAATTCGAGCTTAGTATCGTCATGGGGAGAATAAGCGATCGCCCCCTGAAGTCCGAACATGCCTATTATTCCGGGCGGAAATTCTTTCATGCACGTCTCAATAAATTTCTCTCCCGCCTCATATACCATATCCTGCTTGCTTTCCCTCATTGTTACTCCGAAATGACCTATCTCTTCGTTCTTCACGGGAACATTTATTTTTAGCTGATCCCTTGCGGGCAAATTAAGAAAGCCCTGAAGATTCACCTGTCTTCTGTCAGAGAAGCCGACGAAATCGAAATTACCGAAAACATCTTTTAGGGCGTAGCTGTGGAAATTCGCATTGAATCTTGCTCCCAAAACGTATTCTTCAATCCTCGCCTTCTTTAACCCCTCTTCATCTATCACGCCTTCTTTAATCAACTTTTCAGCTTGCGTATAGTAATCTTCTGGGGAGATAGCGTAGAAGAACGCCCTTTCGAGCGGATTTTTCGCTTGCTGAACCTTAACAACAACAAGCCTATCTATTTCATCCGGGCTTTTGAACTCCTTTGGGTATCTTAGACCCGCTTTTTTAAGTAGATAATACTGTCCTCTCTCAAAATCTCTCTCTTCAGCCCTCAAAAGATACCTATTTCCATAAATCGGGACTTTGAACTTCTTTTCTATGTTATCGTAGCCAACATAGACAGCAAAGCTCCTGTTTGGGATGAATATCGTGTTCATCTCGATCAGCGTTTCCTGAACCTCTTCATTCACCAAATCCTTGAATTTATCGAGAATTATTATCTCATCGTAGAGATGCTGATTGTATTTCGTGTAAAGCTTGTCCCTTCCTTTCTGCACAACAACGACCGTTTTTAATCCGAAAGCTTTGGCTGAGATTCCGATTTCCTTAGCTGAATGAGAGCCGAAGATCCCGATTGTTACACTATCGTAATTCTCTACAATCTTCCTCGCCTCATCTATCATCTTAACCTCCTCCCGATACTTTCAGCCGCTATCAAACCCGTTACGGCTGCGCCAACAATGCCTCTGCTTATGCCGGCGCCATCACCTATAACGTAAATCCCGGATATATTTGTTTCCATCTCCGAGCTAACCTTAATCTTCAGAGAGTAAAATTTGATCTCAGGTGCATACAAAAGGGTTGAATCGTCCGCAACTCCCGGTATGACTTTGTCAAGCTGTTCAAGAGCATCCATTATGTCATCAACAACTCTTCCGGGATAAGCTAAGCTTATATCCCCCGGAACGGCTGTTTTCAGCGTTGGTTTCACGAGTCTGTTATTCTTTATTCTCGTTTCCGTGCTTCTTCTTCCGAGCCTTAAGTCTTTTAACCTCTGAACTAAAGGATTCCCGCCGCCGAGTTTTGTTGTTATCCTTGCCAAATCTCTTCCCCATTCATTCGGCATTTCGAAAGGTTCTGTGAATACGTAATGTCCGAGTAATGCGAAATTAGAATTATTCGTCTTTTCCTTCGCTTTGCTATGTCCATTTACCAAGCTGAAGTCTCCGTAGTCTTCTCTTATAACCCAACCTCTTGGACATGTGCAGAAAGTTCTCATGTAATCATCATGCTTCTTAGTCGTTATCCTAAGCTTCGGATCGTAAATTATCGATGTTATCTCGTCCATTATGCTCGCAGGAACTTCGACCCTTACGCCGACATCTATAGCCTTCATATCATCGCTCGTAGCGATGTTATACTTTTTAACCCACTCCTCCAACCATTTCGATCCTCCTCTGCCGACTCCGATTATTAGGTAGTCATACGAGTATTTTTCACCCTTAGACGTTACAACAACTCTCTCATCCGGATTTATATCGACTATAAGTGTATTCGTTACAATTTTGACACCGTTCTCAGTCAGATAATCCTGAATGCTTTTTATTACCTTAGGCAACTCATCACTTCCAACATGCCTCTGCCTCAGCGGAACGAATTCTATGCCCGCCGAATTTGCTTTTCTTAAAAGCTGATATAGCCTTTCTATATCCTCACCGTAAATTTCGTCCGGTGCCCCATGTTTGAGAAAGATTTTATCGACTTCATCCATCTTTCTTATAAGCTCCTCCTCGCTAACAAGCCCCAAGAAATCTCCTCCGACTGTGAAGCTTTCGGGAAATTCGGGATGGACGAAGTTAAGCTTTCCGTCAGATAAACCGCCAGCACCACCCACACCGGAAGTTATATTGCAAGGGTTACATTTTAGACAGTAGCTTTCTGCAAGATCGCTCGGACATTTTCTCTTATCGATATTCTTCCCCATCTCAAATATGGTTACGTTTGCCTTCCCAGCTAATTTATACGCAGCAAAAAGACCTCCGGGGCCTGCGCCGATAATGATTACATCTGACTTTTTCATACATTTGACAGCTCAATTGAGCTGAAGTATTTAAGAGTTTCTTTATCATGCCAAATGATTATATCTTCGAAGGCTGAAAAGAGATTATGCTGAGGGTCGTGTATGATAACGTCGCAAGAGGGGATTACATAGCAGACTGGGGTTTCTCATGCATCGTAAATTACAGAAAGAAGATTCTGTTTGATACCGGAGCTAATTCGAGCATATTGCTGCATAATCTGAGCTTAACCAAAGTAAACGACTTCGATTACGTATTTCTCTCGCACGAACATCACGATCACGTCGGAGGAATAGATGCGGTGTTAAACAGAACATCATGCGTCGTTGCTCTTAATTCTTTCTCAAAAAGGCTGAAGGAAAAGATTATGAGGAAGACTGAGATAATAGAGGTCAAAGGCTCTTTCGAGTTCGATAAAAATTTCTTCACAACAGGCGAACTTAACGGGATCGAGCAATCTCTCGTCATAAAAACGAAAAACGGTTGCTTCGTCTTAACCGGCTGCTCCCATCCCGGATTGGAAAGGATAATATTCGAAGCTGAGAAATTTGGTGAGGTTTTTGGAATAATGGGTGGTTTTCACGGCTTCAGAAATATAAGCATGCTTAGGGATTTTGATGTCGTGATTCCATGCCACTGCACAGCATATAAAAACGAAATTCTCAGACTTGAGAATGCTAAGGAATGCTTTGCCGGATGCAAATATGTGTTGTTGCATTAATATTAACTACTAAGGCTTAATATTGTCCGCAACAAATAGGGAGATAGAATAACTTTCCTACTCTTTTGTGAGCTATAAGACTTATTAGCATCATGTAAGACTACTGATTTCCTGAGATACGCATTACTACTACTCACTCCCGCGGGTTATTACATATGATATCACCATGTTAAATAATCAATTCTCAGAAAAATTTCAAAAAATATTTATGCTATCCTACAGAGTAATATGATAGTCCTTAAGAGGGGATGAGCGAAAATGATAGAGAAAATCGAAAAGGAATTAGAGATAAAATGGAAGTGGATCACGAAGAACAACGCCTACTGCCTTGGCAATTATGAAAGTCCAGATTACAAAGTTCGGAATATGTAAGGTTTAGGTTTAACATGGGGGGGAGCTAATGGCTGCATGGTGGTTTTGGCCTTTGTTCCTGTTTTTGTTCACACTGCTGATAGGGATACTATCTCCAGTCTCAGGTGTCGGAGGCGGGGTTTTATATGTGCCACTGGCAACAGTGCTAACACCATTTAGTGTCGATTTCATAAGAGGTGCTGGGTTGGTTATGGCGGTTACATCAGCGTTATCTTCAGTGCCGTATTTACTAAGAAAAGGACTGGCGAATATAAGGCTTTATGCTGTAATAGCTCCAATAATGGTAATAACATCTGTAATAGGAGGTATCGTTGGATTATGGGTTTCCAACGCACTACCGAATGGTAAATACTACGTAAAGTTACTGCTGGGAGCTATAATACTGATCGTCTTCTTAATCATGATAACCTCCAAGAGGCTAGAATTTCCGGAAGTAAGAGATGAAGATGTAGATAACTGGTCAAGGAAACTCGGAATAGTGGGAGAATGGTATGAGCCGAGCTTAGAAAGGATAGTGCAATATAAAATCAAAAACCTTCCAATGGGTATGGTCATGTTCGGTGTTATTGGATTTGTTGCCGGCATGTTCGGACTCGGAGCGGGATGGGCGAATGTTCCCTTACTCAATTTGGTCATGGGTGCTCCGATAAAGGTTGCAACAGCAACGAGTATGCTGATAATCACGGCAAATGCACCGGCAATAGGAATTTACCTATCAAAAGGTGCGATCTTACCCGTTGTTGTCGTTCCGTCTATACTTGGAATCACGATAGGTGCCAGAATCGGTGCTAAGATAGCAGAGATAATAAAACCGTCATTCGTTAGATGGCTGGTGATAGGTATATTATTCTTAGCGGGTGTATTGAACTTAATTAAGGGTCTCGAAGGATTAGGCTATCTACCGCATCTAATATGAGGTGGTGTAAATGGAAAGGGAGATTGAGGTCGATCAAATGGCCTTGGCATTTGCCAAAATTATGACAATATTCACGATAATAGGTATCGTGCTTATGATAATCCCAGCAGTATTCTATTTCATGGGTCAAAATCAATATATACCTCTATCTGAGGCGACCAAATACTGGCAAAATCCAACTGTAGACTTCTGGAAACAAATAAAAGGTGTGTCTATTCATGGGTATGATTGGATATTCAAAAATCTACAATATTCAGACTGTCAGAGCATGATAGGTGTCCTATTGCTAATGATAGCCCCATTACTGAGCATGTTTGCTGCCATACCTAAAGCTTCAGGTAAAATATACAAGGTCTTACTACTAATTGCATCTGCCGAATTCATAGTATCAATTATACTGAAAGGTATTCTATGAAACAAGAAAGGAAGTGCCACTTTACCTTTAATATTTGGCATTGAAAGAGTTCTAATGGGGCATTTAATATCTTTTTCTGTTTAATCCCTTTTTATGGACAACTCGTCTTAGGTGTTACGTTGTTCTAAGCAGCGCTATATGTATTTCATAACGATAGAGAGCTTACCTTTTCTCGGAAAAGCTAGACTAAGAGATGTATATGTCATCTTTTAATCGATGGCATAGTCAAAAATCTCGAAGATGTCGGATTTAACGTGAAGTTCGTGGATATATTCGTCGGAAACGCATGCAATAAAGTTTTTGAACTCGAAGAAATGGTTAAACCCGATTTTATAGTTCTTGGAGTC
Organism: uncultured archaeon; assembly: GCA_964631435.1. Classification (GTDB taxonomy): domain Archaea; phylum Halobacteriota; class Archaeoglobi; order Archaeoglobales; family Archaeoglobaceae; genus Geoglobus. Next base: position 5,840 of record CAZVXC010000067.1, read on the forward strand.
GAAAACAGAAACCTCTTCGAAAAGCTCATATACGGCAATCCGGAGAAAATTGTATCGAAAACTAAAACGCCGGTTATAGTTTGCAAGAAGAGATTTGTGAGAGAGGAGCTTAGAGAAGAGGCTATAACATGTCCGATTTGCAAAATCTGATCACTTTCTAATTATAACAAGCCGCCTTACACCGGGGATTATCTCCGCCTCTATGCCCATTGCCTTGAAAACACCTTTCAGATAGTAGGTGATGAGGTTAGCTTCGCTTCTTGAAGTTAAAACTAATACTATAACCCCGTTTTCAGTTTTTTCCTTCAAGATATTCTTGAATTCGAGGCTTTTGAGGACGTCTTTTAAGCTTAACCCTTTAACTTTAAACTCCAAACCACTCTCATAACCGATTTCTTCGATCACATTCCATAACTTTTCATCTGCAACCTCGTTTATGAAATCGAGCAAAGCTATCCAAATCTCCAAATCGAGAATTATGTGATCTCTCTTAGTTAAGAACTCTTCATATTTTTTTATAGTCTCAACCTGAGGTTCTCCTTCCTCAGTTATCTCAGCATATGTGATGATGGCTGATCTGATTATGTCCGAAATAGTTTTTCCCTCTTCCTTTGAAAGCTTTTCGAGGATATTGCTTATTTTATCATCCACCGCTACAGACAGTCTTTTAAGTTTCGCCGCCACACTCTATCTTTTGTTAAGTTGCTATAAAAATTTTGCTCACTTAATGAAGGTTTGTGTAAAATCTTAGTAACATTATTTAATGTTAATATAGGGTCATACGGAAGATTAAGTAAAGGATATTAAGGCTAAGCCAAGATTGGTTTCATGGATCCAGTCAGTGAATTTTTCGGTTCAATAATCTGGTGGCTATTGCTGTTCTATCTAATAATGGCACCTCAATTACAATACAGAAAGTTGCAGATGGAGAGGGCAAAGATAATAGATAGATTAGCGAAGAAGAACAATTCCACTGTTATAACAATGATCCACAGGCAAGAAAGCATCGGTTTCTTCAACATTCCATTTTACAGATTTATAAATATAGAAGACAGCGAGGAAATTCTTAGAGCGATAAGGATGACACCTAAGGATTCTCCGATCGATTTAATAATACATACTCCCGGTGGGCTGGTTTTGGCTGCGACTCAGATAGCGAAGGCTTTGAATGATCATCCAGCTGAAACGAGAGTTATAGTTCCACATTACGCAATGAGCGGAGGAACGCTAATAGCTTTGGCTGCGGATAAGATAATA
>CAZVXC010000068.1:0-7052 GCA_964631435.1 uncultured archaeon
TCCTCTGCGTCCCCTCCTTCAATATTAACACCGGCTGACCTTGCAACGTAGCCATCCCATCACCCCCGCTGATATTAGTGGAATGTAATTTCTATATAAATATTTTGGTAAAGAGAAAGTATTGAAAAAGTCTTAGCTTTTAGAATTCAAGAACCTTCTTCCTTCTTCTCTTCTATTAAATTGCAGAAATCTTTTGCGTTAGAAACACAGCTTAATTCTTCCTTCATTAATATTACGACATTGTCATTCTTGACCTTAACTTTCCTTTCGACGATATATGCCGCCATTGTGGAAATTATCTTGTTGATTTTCCCTATCAGATTTATCCTCTTTGAAATCTCTCTAACCTGCTTTATTCCTGTTAAAACCGAGATGTCTTCAGCTTTAGATATCGCATCAAACGGTGCGTGCTTGACGGTAACAACATCCATACCTATGCATTGAAGCTTTGAGAGAATTTCCGTTTCGTTCTCCTTAAATTCTTGCTCTCTCTCGAATTCATCAAGGTTAAGGTCAATATCTCTAACGAAATTTAGAATATCTATCTCTTTAACGACGTTCTCTTTGAGTATCTCGCTGAGCTTTATCGCATTCTCGATGTTCGTATCGATTCCGTCTTCATACATCTTTACGGTCCTTCTCGAAACTCCGAGCATTTTTGCAAGCTCTCCTGTAGAGATGCCTAAGTTTTCCCTCGCTTTCCTTATTTTTTCGCTGTTAAGCTTAACGTAATAACCGCCGGGTGCGGAATAGACTAAGGGCAGGATGTTATCGACTATAAAGTCGTAGAAAGTTGCAGTGTTCACGACGGGGATATTGTATCTTGTATATACAACTCCTCTCTCGAGGTAATCCGCTTTGTATCTCTCCCCAACAACGATTGGACTTGCATTAAGCATCTTCGCAATTATAACCATCTCCTTAGCCATCTCAGGCTTGAAAGAATCTATGTTATACAGAACCTTTATGAGAATTATGCTATCCCCTTTCCTTGCGACTATATCGAAGCATCTGGGCTTAGTTTCAACTAAGTCTGTAACTACATATCCGGCTTTATCCAATATCTTTATTATATTCATTATGAGTAGGTTTTGCATACCCCGAAAATATCTATACTCCGATGTATATAATACTTATCTTACAATGTGTATCCGACGACAAACCTCTCAAACTTTTCGTGAGCTAATAACTCATCAGATTTCCCGCTAAATGCTACCTTACCTCCGATAAGCATGAAAGCATTATCGCTTATTTCTAAAGCTTTTATAACGTTCTGCTCGACAAGGATTATCGTGAGCTTTAGGTCGTCTCTCATCGATATTATCCTTTCAAATATCTGCGTCGCAAATTTCGGTGAGAGCATAGCAGTCGGCTCATCGAGCATCAGAAGCTTTGCCCTTTTAATTAACGCCGTTGCAATCGCTAAGAATTGCCTTTCTCCACCGCTCAGCATGCCAGCTTTCTTCTTCATCTTATCTTTAAGTTCAGGAAATATTGAGAGAGCTAGTTCCAAGCCGTCTATGAACTCTTCTTCATCCAGAATGTATCCTGAGATGACGAGGTTTTCGTAAACAGTTAAATTCGTAAAGACGTTATCCGTCTGAGGCAGATAAGCTATTCCGAGTTTTGTTTTCTCATGCGGAGGTAGATTTGTTACATTTTTTCCTTCGAAGATGACATCACCGCTGTAAATTCTCGTGAAACCGAATATCGATTTAAGTAACGTTGACTTTCCGCTCCCGTTTGGCCCGACAACAGCGGTAATCTTATTTCTTTCAGCTTTGAAATCTACATCGAAGAGGACACGCAGCTCTTTGTATCCTGCTGAGAGCTTTTTCGTCTCAAGCACCCAGATACACCTCCACGACCTCAGGTTTCTCTATAACCTCCTTGCCTCCTTCAGCGATTATCCGACCGTTCCCCATTACATAGACTATATCAGCATATTCCAATATTATGTCAAGCCTATGTTCCACTATTAAAAACGTTTTCCCCCCTTCGCATAAATCTCTAATTTTCCTGAGAATTTCGTGTGCTAACGCTGGAGAAACTCCTGCGAGAGGTTCGTCCATGACTATGAGCTTCGCATCAACCATCAAAGCTTTTCCTATCTCAAGTAGTCTAAGCTGCCCGCCGCTCAGATTCTCAGCCCTTTCGAATGCCAGGTGATCGATATTCAGGAATTTCAGTATGTTAAACGCCTTCTCAACAGTTTCTCTCTCAAAGCTCACCCAGTTTTTGAGTATCGCACCCATTATCTTCTCTCCCGGATTCTCTGTGGGGACAAGCATGTTTTCTATGACAGTGAGCTTTTTGAACGGTCTTGGAATCTGGAACGTCCTCACTATCCCCTTCTTAAATATCTTGTGAGGAGGGAGGTTCGTTATGTCTTCATTCTCGAACTCAACTTTCCCCTCATCCGCTTTGTATAACCCCGTTATCGTGTTGATTAACGTTGTTTTACCGCTGCCATTCGGCCCTATAATCAGTGTTAAGGACTCTCTTGGGACGCGAATACTAACTCTGTCAAGGGCTTTCAGACCCTCAAAAAATTTGGAAAGATTGAATGTTTTTAATATCATGCTCTCCTAAATCTTATGGCTAATGCTATGCTTAATGCAGCTAAAACGGTAGCTATCTCAAATCCTGGAGTCTTCTTTGTTGTTGCAACTGTCGTTGTTACAGCAGGTGGGGTTGGCTTGTGTATCCACTCAACTTTTCCTGTCTCGAACTTCCAGACACCAGCTTTATCCCACTTGCCTTCCTTGGTAACATACCATATCGCATAATCGCCGCTTGCTCTGTCGTTCCACTTATTCAGAACAATCTTTCCAGTTACAGGTGTAACGCCGTAGTCTCCGTTACTGTATTTCTCTGTAACCTCTTTTATCTTCTGAACCATGACATCCGGATCGTATTTTCCGGTCTGATTGACGGTATCGACGTAAGCTAAAGCCAGAACCCATGCTGCATCGTAGGCATTCAGAGCATACTGATAAGGAGACTCTCCAAAGCCTTTCTCCCTATACTTCTTCGCAAGCTCATTGTAAGATTTTCCTTTCGCTTCGAACAGCGTTGAGTAGAACCCGACTTTTATTGCTTTATCTAAGGCTTCGCTTATCTTGTTACTCTTAGCCGTTCCATCGCATCCGAACCAGATAACCTTAAGCAATGGTGAATTTTCTGGTGTCTGAGATAGCATCGTGAAAGCCTCTTCGTAAGAGAAAGCAACTACCGCAACCTTATCGTATCCATATTTCTTGGCTAAACTCTTAACACCATCTTCGAGAGCTGTTATGTATGGTGAGAAGTCTGCCGGTGTTTGTTCCGGATATTCGACGACCTTGGCGACCTCTATTCCGAGTTTATTCAGCTTCGGTTTTATAACCTCATACAAACCTTTACCCCATGCGTTGCCTATGTAGGCTATTACAACGCCTTTGATGCCTGCATCTCTGAGTTCTGCGGCGATTGCATCCGTCTGTAGATCATCCGTTCCAACGAATCTGAATATGTATTTCTTATCTGACGGCTTGGCAAATCCTATGATTGAGGGTAGAGCTGTTGAAGATGGGGAGATTATTATTATCTTGTTGCTCGTTACGTAATCCTTTATATTAGCAACCTCTCCACTTCCCATCGGTCCAATTATCAGATTTATTCCCTGTGTCGTATATAAGGTTTGAACCTTTTGCAACGCTATATTCGGATCAACTTTCGTATCCTCGACGTAGAACTTCACCGTATAATCAAGCCCCTTTTCCTTGAAATAGTTGTTTATGTCCTCTTCCGCAATTGATATTGTGTTCTTTATGTCCGTTCCATACGTCGTTAGTGGGCCGGACAGATCAACCAGAACCCCTATTTTTATCTCTTTCGCATTTGCCGCTGCAGTCAATGCTAACAACAAACATATAGCTATGATAGCATATCTCATGCTCATGACGTGAAATAACCATTAATTTTTTATAAACTTTACTAAACGTAGGTTCATGGCCGTAATAGAAGGGGCAGTAACATACGCAAATTTGCTAACTCTCCTCGCAATAGGCTTAACTCTGACATACATCACAACATCCGTTCCCAATTTCGCACAGGGGAGTTTTGCAGTCTTTTCATCTTACATCGCTTATTTCATATACAAATTTTTTAAAGTCTCACCATATTTAGCTTCACCATTCGCAATAATCTTCGGCGGGTTTATAGGTGTGATAACATACGTTTTCGTTCTGAAACCTCTAATAAAAAAGGAAGCTTCTGTTCTTATTTTGATGATTGCAACTCTTGCATGGGATTTGATGCTTCTCGGCTTCATAGGCATTTTTTCCGAAACGTTCTCAAAGATCGTAGGGACGTACGTTTCTAAGTTCATATTCCCGTATTATGAAGATTTCACCCTTTTCGGCATTCAAGGCATTTTCTTCTCCTCAACACTCGCAATAATAATCTCCCTCTCAATTTTGATGTTTCTGCTTTACAAAACAAAGTTCGGAATAGCTATGAGGGCTTCGATGGAAAATCCATCCTTAGCTCAGATAATGGGTGTTGATGTTGAGAGAACAAGACTATTCTCATGGTTTCTATCCGGAGCTTTTTCCGGACTTGCAGGAGCTTTGCTACCTTTTAGACAGGAGATAGTTCAGGCTACCGGACAGATAATTATAGTTTCAATATTTGCAGCAAGTATAGTCGGTGGATTGGCATACTTGCATGGAGCGATCTTAGGCGGATACTTGATCGGTTTGTCGGAAAGCTTAGTAACGTTCTGGTTAAGCAAATTCTTCGGAACCTATATCTTAGTCTACAGCAAAGCTGTTTCCCTCGTGATACTCGTAGTGGTTCTGTTATTTGTTCCAGAAGGTCTTGTTACAATTAACTGGAGGAGATACGTATGGCGTTCGAAACACTACTAAGCTCAATTTTGCTATGGTTCGGCATATATGCGATTTTATCTCTAAGCCTTAATATAGAGTATGGATACGGTGGCATACCGAACTTCGGCAAGGCTTTAGCAGTCTTAGTCGGTGCATTCACAACGGGAGCTATAATGAACAGAATTCTCATAGCAATCTATCACGTTCACGGAGAAACCATAACTCAGGCGAGCAGCTTTATGAAAAGCTACGTTGACAGCGTAATCGCATCAAATCCGCTCTACGGAATTGAACTGCTCGTAGTATCTCTTATACTTGCCGGTATATTAGGAGCCATTGTAGGAGCTTTATTTATACTCCCAAGTGCGAAGCTTGAGAGTGACTACTTAGCAATCGCGCTACTGGCGATAGCGGAGATATTTTTTATGATAGCATACTACGACACAACGATCATAGGTGGGTATTACGGTGTTCCGGTTCCTAACATCGCAGCTTTCATTCCCGGTCAATATAGGGAATATTTCTTTGACATCCTAATCCTATTCTTCGCATTCCTGACTTACATCTTTCTCGAAAGGGTGATGAATTCACCCTACGGAAGGGTTCTGAGAGCAATGCGAGAGGATAGCGTAGTTCTGCAATTCTCAGGAAAAGATATAATGTGGCTTAGAATCAAAACTATGGCTTTCAGCACAGCTATAGCGTCGATGACCGGAGTTTTGTATTCTTATTATGCCGGAAACGTTGTAGGAATAGTTAATTTATTTGCAAGGGTTACTTGGACGTTCTTCCCATTCCTAATAGTCCTTCTTGGAGGTATATCAAATAACAGGGGTGTCTTAGCCGGAGTTTTATCCTTCGTAGTTATATGGAGACTCATAGATGGATACAAGCATCAGATAGCTGACCTTCTCCATCTGCCTTTCGATGTCAACTGGCTCCAATACATAATTTTCGGGGCTTTAATGATCGCAATACTCTATTACAGACCGGAAGGTCTGATTAAAGAGAAGCCGATCGAGACCGAGCCACTCAAGGAATTTAAAAAGACTTAGATATTCTGAACGCATGCTTAGATAAGCCGTAGTAGTGTTTGACTATTTCCTCAACTTTAAATCCGTTTTTCAGATAGAAGCTTAAAGCTCTGCTACTCACAGGAACGCTCGCATAAATCTTCCTGAATCCGAGTTTCATCGATTCCCGAATAATAAAATCCAAAAGCTCTTTACCTATGCCTTTATTTCTGAACTTATCCTTCACAAACAGATTTCCGATATTTATCTCATTCTCGTTCCAGTATATGATTGCAAAGCCAAGAATTTCCCCGTTGTTTTCGGCTACAAAAACCTTCTTTTTGTAATTCGTCTTCGACAAATCCGCAAAAACGCTGTAGCCGTGATGCTCGTATTCTGTGAGTATTATCTCCTCAACTTCATCTTCTTTCATTTCCCTAAGTAAGAACACGTAAGCTGTTCGCAACGGAAATATTTATAGTTTTTTGCCCTGTTGAAAATTTGGATATCGTCGATAATATCACCTTATAAACTTCCGCTTTCAACAGATTCAGTAATTCGTATAGAAACACTCGCCAGAAATTATCCTTTCGTAATCCCCTTCACTTTTTCTTATTATTAAGGCTCCGTCCTCATCTATGCTAACGGCATAGCCTTCGTAAACTTTTCCTGCCACGCTCACTTTAACGTATCTGCCGATGGTATCTGATCTCCTTATAAGCTCCTCAACAATCTCCTTCCATTTCCCCCTCAAAAAATCCCCGATGAGCTTATTGAACTCAATGCATATGCCTGAGAAAACTTCGTTTATGCTTACACTCGGATTGACATCTTTGAGAGATAAAGCATTAAGCGACTCATTCACATCATTTTTCACGTTCACTCCAATGCCTATCACAACCTTCGATGATAATTCCTCTCCGACGAATTCTGAAAGAATCCCGCAAACCTTCTTGCCGTTGATCAGAACATCATTCGGCCATTTAATCTTTGCACCGAATTTATCTAATGCTCTGCAAACGGCAAGACCTGATAAAAGAGTCAATTTTGGAATCTCTGCAATCGGTATTTCTAAGTCCATTGATATTGACATGTAAAGCCCGCCTTCTTTGCTTTCCCATCTCCTTCCAAGCCTTCCTCTTCCAGAAGTTTGCTTCCTCGCAAC
>CAZVXC010000069.1:0-7007 GCA_964631435.1 uncultured archaeon
TAAGCAGAGCCGCTGCCGAATACCAGAGGGATGTCGAAGAGGGTAGAAGGATAATAGTGGGCGTTAACAAATTTGTGATAGATGAAGAACTCAAGATACCGATCCTGAAAGTTGATGAGGAAGTTCAGAGAAGACAGATAGAGAGGTTAAGAAAGATAAAGGCTGAGAGAGACAACGATGCGGTAAAAGAGGCTTTAGAGTGGCTTAGAAATGCTGCAGAAAATAATGAGAACGTTATGCCGCCGATTATAGAGGCTGTGAAAGCGTATGCAACAATCGGAGAAATAATGGGGGTTCTGAAAGAGGTTTACGGGACTTATAAGAAACCTATAATTATCTGAACTTCCTAACTATTTTTTAGCGAGGTGATACAATGCATAAGAAGATTAGGGTTCTCGTTGCCAAAGTCGGATTGGATGGGCATGACAGAGGAGCGAAAGTTGTGGCGAGATTTCTGAGAGATGCTGGCTTCGAAGTCATATATACTGGATTACATAGGACACCTCAGGAAGTTGCTATGGCTGCTGTTCAGGAAGATGTCGATGTTGTCGGAATATCTTTGCATAGCGGCGCTCACATGACCCTCGTTCCTAAGGTTCTGAGATATATAAAGGAATACGGCGGAGATCCGAGCGAGATGGTAATTCTCGTGGGAGGTATAATTCCAGAGGATGATATCGAGAAGTTGAAGGCTACAGGTGTTGATGAAGTTTTTATCCCTGGAACGCCTATTGAGAAGATTGTCGATTTTATAAAGAAAAAGGTTCCCGAAAAAAGAAAGATGAAGGCGAAAACATGAATGTAGATGAAATTATAGAGGGTATTGAGAAAGGTAACAGAAGGGCTTTGGCGAGAGCAATAACATACGTTGAGAATGAATATCCCGAAGGAAAGGAGATAATGAAAAGAATATTTCACAGAACAGGAAAAGCTCACGTTATTGGAATAACTGGCTTTCCCGGAGTTGGGAAATCGACTACCGTTAGCAAACTCGTCCAAAAATTCAGAGAGGAAGGAAAGAAGGTCGGTATAGTTGCAGTCGATCCCGGCTCTCCATTTACCGGAGGTGCATTATTGGGAGATAGATTGAGAATGGAAGGATTGGATGTAAACAAGAACCTCTGGCTCGATCCAGGAGTATTTTTCAGAAGCATGAGCTCAAGAGGGAAAGCTGGTGGAATTGCTGCGAAGACTGGAGATGTTGTAAGACTGCTCGATGCGTTCGGATTCGATGTCATATTCGTTGAAACTGTCGGTGCTGGGCAGAGTGAGGTTGATATTGTTGAGGTCGCTGACACAAGCATTGTAGTTCTAATGCCGGAAATGGGAGATGAGATACAGATTAACAAAGCCGGAATCCTAGAGATAGGAGATATATACGTTGTTAACAAAGCGGACTTGGGCGGAGCGGATAAGACAGCAAGATGGCTGAAATCGATGATCATGATGGATCAGGAGGCTGTGGAAGTTCTGAGCAAAACAACACATGCAGATGAGGCAGCGATTCAAAGCGGGGAGATATTTGAGAGAATGAAGAAATCAAAAGACTGGGTTCCTCCGATAATAATTACCGTTGCCGACAGAGGAGAGGGAATAGATGAGCTTGTAAAAGCAATAGAAAAACACTTCGAATACCTGCTCAAATCTGGTAAGCTCATGGAGAGAAGAGTCAGGAGACTGAGCAGAGAGCTTTTCGATCTTATAATGGACGAGATAAAGATGATACTTGGCAAAAATGAGTTAATAGATTTCAGAGGTTACGTTGAAAAAGTTGTGAAAGGTGAGATTGATCCGCATACAGCATCGGAGGAGATCGTTCAGAAGCTTTTAAGGGTGGGTTGCACTTGAAGGGTGATGCGGCAAGAACCCGTTTATATGGCTTAAACAGAGTTGTAAGCAAGGATGACATAAGAATTGAAGCCGTAGGAAGCATAGATGAGGCAAACGCATTCATAGGCTTGGCTAAGGTAAAGTTCGAAGATGAAATCAGAGGCATCCTTGAGGATATTCAAAGAAAGATGTTTAAGGCGGGGTCGGAAGTTGTAGGAGGGAAAATCGGTATATCACAGGAAGACTTAGAAGAACTCTTAAATCTTATAGAAAAGCTCGAAAAAGAAGTTATTTTTCCAAAAAGTTTTATAATACTTGAAAGAGATGAGAAAACCGCTTTGCTCAGCGTTGCGAGAAGCGTTGTCCGAAGGGCTGAGAGGAAAGTTGTTGCCCTATATAACAACGATTTAGTAAGCAAAACCCTTGTTGAATGGTTAAATAAGCTTAGCTACCTTCTCTACTTGCTGATTTTAAAGGAATTGGATGGTGAATTTGAAAAAATATGAAAGAGAGTTGGAGCAAGTATCAGGGAAGTATTGAGGAAAGCAGGGAATATCATAAGAGGTATCAGATAGCAGTGAATAACCCGTTGAGAAGGAAGATTTTAAAGCTCATTTCAGAGGGCAAAGGGTTAAATAAGATTAAAGATGAACTAAAGCTGAGTGATAAAGAGCTTGAATATCACTTAAAAATACTCGAGTGGGGTTTCTGCATTGAAAGGAAAGGAAATGAAGTGGTGTTAACAAAGGAGGGAGAGGTGGTGAAGTTCATTGAATGAATTCGTAGTTGCAGCAGCGCAACAGAGAGTTATCGAAGATATGGAGACGAACAAATCAAAGGCTTTGAGTTTAGTAAAAAGGGCTATTCAGGTTGATGCGAGAATTGTTGTTTTGCCTGAGGTCAGTAACACCGGCTTTTTCCCGGAAAACTATGAGAAGGTTGGAAATGCTGAGGAGGAGCTTGATTTAATTCTAAAGCTCTCCGAAAAGAGGGATATACTAATAATTGCCGGAATAGCAGAAAAAGAGAACGGAAAGCTATACAACACGGCAGCGTTCATTTACAGAGGCGAAATTCTGGATAAGTATAGGAAGGTGCTGCTATTTCCACTAACAGATGAACACAAATATTTCACAAGCGGAAAAGAGTTTAAAGTATTGGATACACCATATGGCAAAATCGGAGCTTTGATATGTTATGAAATAAGATTTCCAGAAATTGCGAGGAAGCTGACAAAGATGGGGGCTGAAATACTTGCAATCTTAGCGGAATTTCCTGCGAGCAGAATAGAGCATTGGAAGATTCTTACAAGGGCGAGAGCGATAGAAAATCAGGTTTTTGTTATAGCGACCAATTGCGTTGACTTCGAAAAGAATTATAATGGATATTCCGCAATCATCGATCCGTTCGGAAAAATACTCAGTGAAGGCGGAGAATTGCAGGAGCTAATTTTCTCTAAAATAAATCTTGATATACTAAAAGATTGCAGAAAGGTTTATCCTTACTTAGAAGATTTAAATGAGCTTGAAAAAATCATCTGAGCGTCTATCTGTCTCTATTAATTGTTCCAGTTACCGTAAATGAAAAAATTTTTATAGTGCCAATTTATTATGATAATTGTATTTCATTTAAGACCGTAAGGGGGGATGTAAGTTGAAAGAGGTATATAAGGAGTTCATGGAGTTGGTTCAGCTCCCAGATAACGAAGAAAAGGAAAAAGCGATGAAAGCATTCTTCGACAAACTAAATACAATGAAATTACCCGAATACTTCAACTGGGCTGAAGAGATTTTCGAGGGAATCCACGTTCAGGAGAGAGGAGATCAGGATGCACTCGTATGGCTCAATACAGATACGGGTGAGAAAAAGAGGTTCTCTTACAAGGAATTTGCTGCCGAAGGTAATAAGCTCGTGAACTATCTCAGAGGCAGAGATGTTAAGCAGGGAGATAGCTTCTACATAATGCTCCCTCTAATTCCAGAGATTTGGTTCGCAACATTTGCAACAATCAAAGGAGGCTTCGTCGGTGTTCCGGCTCCTACGAATATGTCAGCAAGAGACCTTGAGTTCAGATTCAATATGTATCCACCCGAAGCTATACTCGCAGATGAGAATTCGGCGAAAGTTATAGATGAGGCAATTGAAAGAACAGGTGTAACACCGAAGGAGAAGATAGTGATTGGTGAGAGAAGCGGATGGACGAGCTATGATGATGTGAGAAAAGAGAAATCAGAGGCTGAAGGGGCGAAGACGAAATCTGATGAGATAATATTCTGCTTCTTCTCCTCAGGAACAACAGGCTTGCCGAAGAGAGTTGCTCACACAGCAACATCCTATCCCGTAGGACATCTGATAACGACGATGATTCTGAACGTCCAGCCGGGAGACGTTCACAATAACCTAAGTGCTCCGGGATGGGCGAAATACGCTTGGAGCACATTCTTCCCACCACTAAGTGTCGGTGCGACAACAACAGGTTTCTATAGAAGTGGTCCTCTTCAGGCTGAGCCGTATTTTGAAGCATTGGAGGAATGCAAGGTAAACACATTCTGTGCCCCGCCCACAGCATGGAGACTATTCATGGCAACGGGTGATCCTACAAAATTCGATCTAAGCTCCTTAAGAGACATCGGCAGTGCAGGCGAGCCGCTGAACCCTGAGCTTTACCATTGGTGGAAAGAGAAGACAGGAACTGAGATAAGAGACTTCTACGGACAGACGGAATCGACGTGCATGATCGGAAATCCGCCATGGAATAAGGGCGGAAAGATTGTTCCGGGTTCGTTCTATAAGCCGACATTCATGTATGACATAATTCTCGTCGATGACAACGGAAATGAAATCAAGGAGCCGAATGTTGAGGGACATATAGTTGTCAGACTTGACAGATGGAGACCCATCGGGCTGTTCAAAGAATACATGGGCAACCCAGAGAAGATGAGAGAGGTCTTCGTCGGGAACTACTATTACACCGGAGATAAGGCATTTGTTGATGAGAAAGGATACTGGTGGTTCGTAGGGAGAGCAGATGATGTCATCAAATCATCCGATTACAGAATAGGGCCGTTCGAGGTTGAGAGTGCTTTAGTTGAGCATCCAGCAGTTGCTGAAGCAGCTGTCGTAGGAAGCCCAGATCCTGTCAGATATCAGCTTGTAAAGGCTTTTGTCATACTAAAGCCCGGATACGAGCCTTCTGCTGATCTCGCATTAGAGCTGTTCGAGCATTGCAGAAAGTTGCTCGCTGGCTACAAGATGCCGAGAATAATAGAGTTCGTTACGGATCTGCCGAAAACAATAAGCGGAAAGATAAAGAGGAAAGACCTGAGGAAGATGGAAGAGGAAAACAAGAAGAAGGGCATAAGAGGAGAGCACGAGTATTACTACGAGGAGCTAAGAAAGAAGTAATTTTTTGTTTTTTATTTTATCCTATTCTCAGCAATCAAAACAAATGCTCCGATCGCTAATGTTACAAGTGGTGTCAGTGGGTATCTCATGTAACTTAAGACTATAGCTATTGCGAATGCTGTTGAGAGGGATGCAAAGCCTTTCTTATATCTGCTGTGGAAAATAGCGAATATCAGAGGCAACACGCTTAGAAGGATCGTTGAGGACATAACGGATAGCTCAACTATGTATGAAGGTCTAAGCAGTGCAAAAATTCCGACGAAGATTGTTAATGCGACTACTGAAATCTGGCCGATATACCTCTTCTTAGCAATATCCCTTGCAACCATAGACGACAGACTTAACACTATCGAGTTCGCAGTCGTTATCGCTGCGGCTATTATGCTTAATGTAACGAACAAAGCTACACCTTCAGGCATGATCGATAGAAGCGTTGGTGTTACCATATCTCTGTCTTTTACAAGCGGGAAGAGGTTAAAGGCGGTCATCGTCCTTAACATAAGCCCCAAGAGAGTTACGATTACAGTGTAAATCAGCCCGAATATGCCGAAGTAAATGACCATTTTTTTCAAAGCTTTCTCATCTTTCGGTATGAACGTTCTTTGCAGAACTTGCGGATTTGTTAATGCAAAGAAGAACCATGGGATTGTCAGAGATAGAAATCTCATCGGAGTCCAGATTTTGTTCGGAACGATGAGCAAATCTTTGAGAACCGAAACTTCATCAAAGAATTTCGGATTCATGTTGAAAACGTATATCAACGCTGCCATGGCTGCTAAAAGCATGATTATTCCTTGAATTGCATCCGTCCAAGCTACACCTCTCAAACCTCCTATGAATGCCCAGAGAGCGATGAGCGTCGCGGAAATGAATATGGCTGAGATGTAGCTGAGATTCGAAAGCTTCGTAATTATCAATGAAACTCCTATTAGCTGGGAGGCTGTGTAAGGTATGAGGGCGATTATGCACACTATCGCAATAGCAACAGCCGTTCTTCTCCCGAATCTATGCCCTATAAGCTCCGCAGGAGAAACAGAGTTCGTTTCTTTTGACAACTTCCAGAGCTTCGGGGAGTAGTATGAGAGAAGAAAAAGCGTTCCTACCAAGTAGAATAACTCAAATGCCGCCGCACCAACTCCGGTTGCGTAGCTCAACCCGACTAAGCCAACCATCATGAAGGCTGAATACGTTGTTGCGGCATAAGTTAACGCTGATATTAGCCCGCTAACGTTTCTTCCGGCGATGAAGTAATCGACATCATCTTTTGTTCCGTATCTTCTCGCTATTAAAGCTATTGCTGTTCCTGCGATTGCGTAGAGGAGTAGAAGAATTAGAAAGTCATTCAAGTTCCCACCTCCTCAGAGATATGTAAGTGAGATAAATTGCTGTTACGACGATCCAGTAGATATACGCGGAAAGGTTGTAGCTTTTCATTCCGAAGAACGGGAATAGCATTGCTATTAAAACGATAGCTATCTCCAGCAACCTCATCGAACATGTGTTCGATGAATGTGTTTAAAAAGTTATCTTTTTTTGCTTTCGCTAACTAAAAAAAGGTATAAGGATATTACCACAGTCGATAAACCTTATCTCCCCTCTTTCGAATTTCTCTTTCCACTTGGGAAATATTCTCGAAATCTTAGTCTCAAACCAAATGCAACGGTATTTTCCTCCGACAAAAATGTAGTATTTACAATCTTCGCATCTCATAGATCAAATAAATTTGAGAAAATATAAAATTTTCTGAATCGAGTTGTGGTGTTATCTAAATT